>NZ_JAWLDS010000071.1:0-16740 GCF_041686535.1 Aquicoccus sp.
ATCGAACCGCAGGTCAAAGAGCGGGCGGCGCGATTCGGGGGAGACCGTGACAAGGGGGTCGCCGATATTCTGGCGGAGAACAGCCTTCGCGGCGGACGTCCGACCCGGCGGAGATCGGGGCGCTGGCGCTTTGGCGTTGCGCCCCGGTGGCACATAACGTGACCGGAACCGTGATCCCGATCGACGGAGGCTGGACCGCGCAATAGGATGGTGCCGGCATACAGGATGACCCATGCTGCGCCAATGCGACTTGAGCGCGGCAGGGTCCTCCGGAGTTGAGCTTTAGAGGATGTTGCGCTCAATCGAATTCATTTCGCCCGGGCTGCTTGCAGCCCGGGCAGCGCCCGCCCCACCCCGGGCTGGGCGCTGCCCTTTCGTTGGGCGTCGGCATAATCCCATTCGACGCAACATGCCTTAAAGCGTGTTGCGCATAATCGCATCCGGACAACGGATCGAACGCGTTATGCTTTGCAAACGCTGCCTCGATCGGTTGTCCGAATACATGAATCCACCTGAGCGCAAAACGCTTTAGCCGAAAGGCCGAGGGCGGCAATCACGCGTTGGGTGTGTCGTGCTTTCTGGCCTGCAGGTTGGCGAGTTCCTTTTGCAGGCGCAACTCGTGCAGCAGGATCGCGGTCATCTGCGGGGCCGGAATATCGATTTTCTCCGGCTGATAGCCCGGGGCTGGGTTTGGGGTCAACATTGATCTGGTGCCGGCCCCGTTCTGGAGGACGGCACGCGCTTTCTCGACCGGTGCGCCGGGGTGTTCGGTGGTCGAAGGCTTTATGGCGACGGCCTTTTGCGTGCCTTGACGGCTGCCAGGTTGCGAATGCTGAACAATGGCCCGCTGGCGGTGTTGCCGATGCCGAGCATATCAATCGGGGACATTTTCCGAGTCCTCCAGGAGGGAGCCCCACCGACCTTCAAGCTGCTCGGAGAAAGTTACCACGCGGTTAAGCTAGCCGCGTGGTGTTCTTAAAATCCAAATGACCTGATCTGCTGATCAGCTCGGGCATGGGCCTGTGCGATAGGTGCCATCACCATTGGAATAGGCACATTCGCCGGTTTCCTGGTTGCGAGCAACCATGACCCCGGCGGCGGCGCCTGCCAGAGTCGAGAGGACGGTCCAGTTGGAATTTGCGTCAAGTGCCTTGGCCGTAATGAGCCCGACCGCGCCACCAACCGTGGCGCCACCGACATCGCGCCTGTCCGACTCGCTCATCTGCATGCAGGCGGAAAGCGTCATGCTGCCGACAAGGGCGAGCGAAAGTATGATCTTATTCATCAAATCCTCCAGATACATGGCACCATGTGGGTGCCAATGTTGCCATGACTCTATGGCATGCAGCGGGATAGAACAGGGCCAGCCGTGTTGCGGGGGATGGATCGGCGAAAGTTTGCCGGCCGTCGCGGCCCCCGCCTGTGCGGGCGGAGGCGTCCTGTTCCGAAGCTGTGCAATCGCCTACTTGTTCATCCGGTTCTCGATCAGATCCTCGACCACGGAAGGATCTGCCAGCGTCGATGTATCGCCAAGCGCGCCATGGTCGTTTTCGGCGATCTTGCGCAGGATGCGGCGCATGATCTTGCCCGAGCGGGTCTTGGGAAGCCCGGGCGCCCACTGGATATGGTCGGGCGAGGCGATGGGGCCGATTTCCTTGCGCACCCAGTCCCGCAGTTCCTTGCGCAGTTCGTCGGTATATTCCTCGCCGTCCATCAGGGTGACGTAACAGTAGATGCCTTGTCCCTTGATATCGTGAGGGAAACCGACCACGGCGGCCTCGGATACGGCGGGGTGGGCGACAAGCGCGGATTCAACCTCTGCCGTGCCCATGCGGTGGCCAGAGACATTGATCACGTCATCGACCCGGCCAGTGATCCAGTAATAGCCATCGGCATCGCGGCGGCAGCCGTCACCCGAGAAATAGTAGCCCTTGTAGTCGGAGAAATAGGTTTTCACGAAGCGGTCGTGATCGCCGTAGACGCTGCGCATCTGGCCGGGCCAGCTGTCTTTCATGCAAAGCACGCCCTCTGCCTCGGTCGTGGTGACTTCCTCGCCTGTCTGAGGATCGAGGATCACTGGCTGGACGCCGAAGAAGGGGAGCGCGGCCGAACCCGGTTTCGCGGGAATCGCACCGGGAATGGGAGTTAGCATGTGGCCGCCGGTTTCGGTCTGCCACCAGGTATCGACGATGGGGCAGGTGCCCTTGCCCACTGTTTCGTTATACCAGTTCCAGGCCTCGGGATTGATCGGCTCGCCCACGGTGCCCAGTACCTTGAGCGAAGAAAGGTCGTGCTTCTCGACGGGCTCCTCGCCATGCGCCATGAGCGCGCGGATGGCGGTGGGTGCGGTATAGAACTGGTTGACCTTGTGCTTTTCGCAGACCGCCCAGAAGCGGCCGACATCGGGCCAGGTCGGCACGCCCTCGAACATGAGCGTGGTGGCGCCGTTGGCAAGCGGGCCATAGACGATGTAGGAATGACCCGTCACCCAGCCAACATCGGCGGTGCACCAGAAGATATCGCCCTCGTGATAGTCGAAAACGATCTCATGGGTCATGGCTGCCCAGAGCAGGTAGCCGCCGGACGTGTGCAGCACGCCCTTGGGCGCGCCGGTGGAGCCGGAGGTGTAGAGGATGAAGAGCGGGTCCTCGGCATTTATCGGTTCGGCCCGGCAGTCGGTCGAGGCATGGGCCATGAGCGTGTGATAGGCGTGGTCGCGCCCCTCGACCATATTGACATCGGCGCCGGTGCGTTCGACGACAAGCGTTCTGACGTCACCGCAAATGGCGAGCGCCTTGTCGACATTGGCCTTGAGCGGTGTATTGCGGCCGCCGCGGGGGGCCTCGTCGGCGGTGACGATGAGCGATGCCTTGCAGCCGTCGACGCGCGCGGCCAGTGCCTCGGGGCTGAAGCCGGCGAAGACGATGGAATGCACCGCTCCGATGCGGGCACAGGCCAGCATGGCATAGGCGGCCTCTGGAATCATCGGCATGTAGAGCACGACGCGGTCGCCCTTGCCGATGCCGAGCGACTTATAGACATTCGCCAGCTTGTTCACCTGCTCGCTGAGTTCGAGATAGGTAATGTGTTTCGAAACGGACGGATCATCGCTTTCCCAGATGATTGCGGTCTGATCGGGGCGGGTTTCGACATGACGGTCGACGCAGTTGGTCGCGACATTCAATTCACCGTCTTCGAACCATTTGATCGAGACATCGGGGTGCGCGAATGTCGTGTTCTTGATCTTCGTCGGCGGCTTGGCCCAGGTCAGGCGCTTGGCCTGTTCCGACCAGAAGCCTTCAGGATCGGTGATCGACGCCTCGTACATGGAGTTGTATTTCGCTGCGTCGACATGTGCATTCTTCACGAAGTCGGTGGCGGGCGGGTAGGTCTTGATCTCGGTCATGACAGGCCTTGTTCTCTGGTCTCAAATGTGGATTTCTGCCCACCGTCGTCAAGCACGCGACAGCGGGCGTTCAGGCTCAGATGGCTTGATACTCGGCCCGCAGGCTTTCATTTTCAAGCACTTCGATTACCGAGCCGTCGAAAACGATGAATGTGATGTCGGTCATCGCTGCGAGAACTGCCGGATCACGTGCGCGAACCGCACCTCTGTTGGCGTTCACGGTGGTGATGCCCTGCGCGTTGATGATGCGCGGGGTTTTCCAGAATTCATCAACGATTACAGGGGCGAGGCGTTTACAGGGTCCATTCGAAGGGCGTGCCATGACATGGTGGGCAAGCGCCCGTGTCACGGCCAACATTGCTGTTCGTCCGCTGAAAGCGTGATGCCCGCCTGCTTGTGCCGTTCGGTCCGCCTCGGCAAGAGCGCGCAAAGACGGTCGAACCGGCCAAAGCGACCTCGCGGCATTCAGAATCCTCACTGGAGAATGATCCATGGATGAACTGTCCCCTGACCGGAATTGCCGGGGTATTGGAGTGATTTTGCATGTGGTGCTTGAGCGCCATTCGATGTTTGGCGCTTCTGGACAATATGCCGTGTCACGAAATTGCATTGCGAACCGAGCGGTTTCGTGGCGACAACAAGAAATATCTGAATGCAACGGTTGGTTTCAATCGGCCGCGGCGCTGCGCCAGCCCGAACCATCGTCGGTCTGCGCGACCGGGGTCTCGGTCCGGGGTCAAACGATCCGTGGTGGCCGATGGGTTTTGACTTGGGCCGGCAGTTTGGGGATAACTGTAGGGCGAGCCTGCGATTAGGCTCCATGGGGAGGAAGACCGGGGAATGGGCAAATCCGTCCTGCTGATCGAGGATGAACCGAACATTGTCGAGGCGATCAGCTTCATCCTGTCGCGTGATGGCTGGAAGGTGAGCACGCACGCGAATGGGCAGACCGCTCTGGCCCGGATCATGGAAACGCAGCCTGATGTCATCATACTTGATGTGATGCTGCCGGGCGCGAGTGGTTATGATATCCTTAGCAGTCTGCGTTCGGAGCCGAAAACGCGGGAATTGCCGGTCCTGGTGCTGACGGCGCACGGTCAGGACGGGAACAGGGAAATGGCGGAGGAAATGGGTGCGAGTCGATTCATGACAAAGCCGTTTTCGAATGTCGATATGCTCGAGGCCGTTCGATCGCTGGTGGTGTCGTGAGCGGTGCAGAGCAAGGTGAGGGGGGCAGGCACAGGCGTGTTTCGGCCTTCATGGAGCGCTCCAAATATCCAAGACGGCGGCTGATCGATGCAATTCGATTCCTGCCATTGCTGGGTTTGGGACTTTGGTTCCTGCCACTCTTGTGGAATGCGCGGGCAGACGAGACTCCGATGTCCCATGCCATCCTTTATGTCTTCGGTGTCTGGCTGATGCTCGTGAGTGCAGCGGGATTTCTGGCCGTCCTGGTTGCGCGGCTCAACTCGGACACAGATGACCCTGTCCAGGAGAATGGACTGACGAAGAGGCTTTGACCATGGCGACTCTCAATGTTCTTGTTGCCGTTTGCCTCGCCTATGTCGCATTTCTCTTCGGTGTCGCCTTCATGGCCGAGCGGGCCGCCTTGCGCGGGCGGGTCAGGTGGCTTCGATCGCCGGTCGTCTACACTCTGTCACTGTCGATATATTGCACGGCCTGGACCTTTTACGGGGCCGTTGGCTATGCGGCGCGTTCAGGGCTCGAATAC
Source organism: Aquicoccus sp. (assembly GCF_041686535.1). Classification (NCBI taxonomy): domain Bacteria; kingdom Pseudomonadati; phylum Pseudomonadota; class Alphaproteobacteria; order Rhodobacterales; family Paracoccaceae; genus Aquicoccus; species Aquicoccus sp. The sequence goes on from NZ_JAWLDS010000071.1 coordinate 5,139, forward strand.
CTGACCATCTATATCGGGCCGACGTTGATCATGGTGGGTTGGTGGTGGGTGTTGCGCAAGATGGTCCGTGTCGGTCGGGCACAACGTGTCACGTCGGTCGCGGACCTGATTTCAAGCCGGTACGGAAAATCGACCATATTGGCAATTCTGGTCACGACCATGGCAGTCGTCGGCACTACGCCCTATATCGCGTTGCAGCTCCAATCGGTGACGCTGTCCTTTGCGGCCTTTGCGGACACGACTGAGCTTGGTGGCGCCGGCAACAGCCGCTGGACGGCGCTCTGGGTGGCAGTGGGACTGGCACTTTTCACGATCCTGTTCGGGACCCGCAACCTTGATGCGAACGAGCGGCACCACGGAGTCGTGATAGCGATCGCAGTTGAAGCCGTTGTCAAGCTTTTCGCGCTGTTGGCCGTTGGTGTCTTCGTTGTCTGGGGGATGAGTGGCGGCGTTGGCGCCATGCTCGAGCGGATCGACGCCAGCGATATCGGCACCTGGCAAATGCAGGGTGGACGCTGGGCCGGGTTGATTTTTCTTTCGGCGGCGGCCTTCCTGACCTTGCCGCGCATGTTCCAGGTCCTGGTTGTCGAGAATGACAATGAGGACCATCTGCGGCTGGCGTCATGGGCGTTTCCCACCTACCTGATGTTGATGAGCCTGTTCGTCGTTCCGATCGCGGTGGCCGGCCTGACGCACCTGCCGCAAGATGCGAACCCCGATCTTTTCGTTCTGACGGTTCCCTTGTCACAAGGTCAGACCGGACTCGCGATGCTGTCGTTTCTGGGGGGCTTCAGCTCGGCAACTTCAATGGTGATCGTGGCGGCCATTGCACTTTCGACGATGCTTTCGAACCATATCGTCATGCCGATCTGGCTGCGTGTCGCCCATGGTGGGGCCAGCATGTCAGGAGATGTGCGGACACTTGTGCTTATGTCGCGCCGCGTTGCGATCGCCGTCGTGGTTTTGCTGGGGTATATCTATTATCGGTTTTCTGGCGGTGGGGCGGCCCTTGCCGCGATCGGTCTGGTTGCCTTTGCCGGCGTCGCACAGTTCTTGCCGGTCATGCTGGGGGGATTGTTCTGGCGCGGTGCGACAGGGGCAGGCGCCGTTTCCGGTCTTGTCACGGGTTTCAGCGTCTGGACGTGGAGCATGTTTCTCCCCAGTTTCGGCTCGGGAGAGATCCTGTCGTCCCACGTTCTCGACGCGGGGCCATGGGGATTGAGCTGGTTACGGCCCCATGCGCTTTTCGGAATCGACGGGCTGGATCCGTTGGTGCACACGATCCTTTGGTCGATGTCACTCAATACACTGGTTTTCGTGTTGGTATCCCTTGGCAGTTTCCCGTCACCGCTTGAACGGCTGCAGGGGGCGCAGTTCGTCGATGTTTTCCTGCACTCGGCGCGTCCGCAAAGCTGGTCGGGTGGTGCCGCGCAGAGTGAGGACCTGCTGGTCATGGCGCAGCGGATTCTTGGACCTGCCGAGGCACAGGTTCTTTTCAGGCGTGCAGCCGCCAAACAGGGCCTTGCCGGGTATCTTCCCGAGCCCGAACCTGATTTTCTGAACGAATTGGAACGCGAGCTCTCCGGGTCGGTCGGTGCGGCAACGGCCCATGCCATGGTGGGGCAGATCGTTGGCGGTGCCAGTGTGTCGGTCAACGACCTCATGGCCGTGGCGGATGAAACAGCGCAGATCATGGAGTACTCCACCCAACTCGAGAGCAAATCGAAGGAGCTGACGCGCACGGCACGGCAATTGCGCGAAGCCAATGAAAAGCTGACCGCGATGTCGGTTCAGAAGGATGCCTTTCTTAGCCAGATCAGCCACGAGCTTCGCACGCCGATGACGTCGATCCGGGCCTTTTCGGAGATCCTTCGGGATTCGGATGACTTGAAGCCGGCGGAAAAGGCCAAGTACGCGTCAATCATCCACAATGAGGCGGTGCGACTGACCCGTCTGCTTGACGACCTGCTGAACTTGAGCGTCTTGGAAAGCGGGCAGATCAACATGAACATGGAACATGGGACGCTCAGGGACGTGCTCGATCATGCCGTGGCAGCGGCCGGCGGAGCCGGGATATTGCCGATCAGGCGCGATCCCGAAAACGAAGAGGTCGGGCTCTGGACCGATCTCGACAGGCTCGCGCAGGTCTTCATAAATCTGATCGCGAATGCGCAGAAATATTGCGATTCGCCGCAACCCGAACTGCGAATTCTGGTCAAACCCGGACTGGGTGGTGGGATCGACGTGGATGTCGTGGATAACGGATCGGGAATCCCGCATGACAGGCAGGAAATGGTGTTCGAGAAGTTCGCAAGGGTCAGTGACCATGATGCCGGTGGCGCGGGTCTTGGTCTTGCCATCTGCCGCGAGATAATGATGCGTCTCGGGGGGCAGATCACCTACTTGCCGGGACAGCGCGGAGCTGCGTTCCGCGTCAGTCTGCCGGCGGAGGCATTGGCCACGAGCGCGTGACCGGGGCGAAAGAGCCGTGGTTCAACGACATTTATTGCGGTCGATGCTCTTTCGATAACAGATTGGTAACTCACGCCATCTTAGGTTGGCTGCACATCTCGCAACATGCCGGGAAGCAGGACATGATCGCAAGCGACGCACATGGGGTACTGCGGCGAAAGGCCAGAAGTGGGCGCAGCGGCTATGAGGCCCGGGTCATGACCCCGGCGCGGGCGGTGCGGCTTGCACTGGCGCGCGCGGCCGAGAAGCTGTTCGACCTGCCCTTGGTGGTCACCGGAGTTCAGGTTGGCCGCGTCACGCAGGAGATGGTTCTCGAGCAGATCAATGATGAGTGGTTGATTACGGTGCTCGATGGGTCGGATGGCGCGGTTGGTGTTTCGGCCATCGACATGCCCTTTCTCGGCGCGCTTGTCGAGTGTCAGACACTGGGCCGCGTACTCCCAAGGCCCAGCGAGACACGCGAACCGACCCAGATCGACGCGGCACTTTTCGCGCCTTTGATCGACCTGACATTATCCGCGATGAGCGACGAGCTTGTCCCGCACGACGACGACATCCCGGTCCGGGGTTTCCGGTTCGGTGCGCGGATCGACCGCGTCAGAATGCTTGGATTGTTGTTGCAGGCGCCGGAATTCCACTTGTTCAGACTCGATGTCGAGTTGAGCGACGGTGCCAAGCATGGCGAAATGGTCCTGGCGCTTCCCTTGCAATCACACACCGCGATCGCTGGCGCTTCTGGTGGCGCGCAAGGGTCCGACACCCGTCAAGCGGACCGTGAGCAGCAAGCCGGGTTCAAGGAGCAAGGCAGCTTGATGGGCGCTGAAGTCAGTCTGGACGCGGTACTGTGGCGATATGCGATGCCCTTGCCAGCGATTAGGGCTCTTGCGGTCGGGGATGTCCTCGAGTTTCCGAAAGATGCGCTTTCCAGGGTGCAGTTGCACACGCAAACGGATTGCCTTCCCGGGTCGTTCCAACTGGGGCAAAGAAATGGCTTTCGCGCTGTTCGTGTGAATGCGCATGAAATGCAACGCGAACGCGGGTCCGAACTGGCGACGGGAACAAGGCAAGTTTCCGACGTGCCCCCTGCCACTGAGGCCTCGATGCCTGCGCATTGGCACGAAATGAGCGCACAAGGGATGGATCTTTCGCAGGATCACGAGGCTTCCACGAAACTGCAACCGCGGGATGACGCAGCCACGCATGACCTGTCCTCGACATCGCCAGAAACTGGCGATCAGGTATCAGATTTGCCGGATCTGAGCGATCTGCCCGAGTTTTCCTGAATTGCAGCAGAATCGCGTCGCGAAACACCACTGACGTGTCAGGACGATGGCAAGCCCCGCTCGAGATGGGGCGCAAGCTGGGTGATGTTGTAGCCAGCGCCGGCGGCGATCTCGATGATCTGGTCGACAGGCATTCTGCCCGCCTGCCCGAGGGCCCAGACGAATGTCGAGCGCGTACCTGAATTGCAATAGGCCAAAACCGGGCCGGTGGAGGAAGCGATCAGATCACGCTGAGCCGCGATCAACTCGCCGGACATTCCTTGATTGCCGACGGGCAAAACGTGGAAGTCCAGCCCGGCCGCACGCATCGCCTCGCCGATTGCTTCCGCGCGTTGATCTTCTGAGACCTCCTCATCTGGCCGATTGCAAATCACGGTCGTGAAACCGGCTTCCGCGATTTCTGTGGCATCGGAGGCGGAGACCTGTGGGCTCACCGCGTATCGAGGCGTCAGTGTGCGAATATCCATATTGCGCTCTTTATTCAGGTGCCATGACGCTGTCCAGCGCCTGGTGCATTGGTCATTAGAGTTCTCAAAGCTTGTTGACCGGCACTTTGAGGAACACGTCGCCTTTCGCGTCCGGTTCCGGCATACGGCCTGCGCGCATGTTTACCTGAAGGGACGGAATGATCAGTTTCGGCATGGGCAAAGTTGCGTCACGCTCGTCGCGCATCTTCACGAACTCATCCTTTGACCTGCCATCGCCGACATGGATGTTTCGAGCTTTCTGTTCGCCGACGGTTGTTTCCCATGCATACTCATCGCGACCTGGCGCCTTGTAGTCGTGGCCAACGAAAATTCGAGTTGCATCTGGCAATATCAGGATCTTCTGAACGGATTCATAAAGAACTTGTGAGGAGCCGCCGGGAAAATCACACCGCGCTGTGCCGAAATCGGGCATGAAAAGCGTATCGCCAACAAAGGCTGCATCGCCAATGACATAGGTCAGGCAGGCCGGGGTGTGGCCCGGCGTATGCAGCACGTCGCCGCGCAGTTGCCCGATCATGAAGCTGTCGCCTTCGGAAAAGAGCTGATCGAACTGCGAACCATCCCGCTCGAATTCCGTGCCTTCGTTGAAAACCTTGCCGAAGGTATCTTGAACGACTCTTATACGGTCTCCTATTCCGATCTTGCCTCCCAGAGCCTGCTGGATGTAGGGAGCTGCCGAAAGATGATCGGCGTGCACATGGGTTTCCAGCAACCATTCCACCGTCAGATCCTTCTGCCTCACCCAATCAATGATCCGATCTGCCGAAGCCGTGTCCGTTCGACCGGAGGCGTAATCGAAATCAAGAACGGAGTCGATAATGGCGCAGGATGACCCGTTCGGGTCGCGCACAACGTAGGAAATCGTATTCGTGGCATCGTCGAAAAAGGCTTTCACATCGGGTGACATGGTGACTCCTTTGGTTACGGTTTGCTTGCCGTGGACTTGTTTTAATATGTAGTTTCTCGCATGTGTTTCAACCGGGTATCAGATGACGTGCCTTTGATTTGTGTCAATGATTATCGGTCTCAAATGTGTGATTCTCGCATTTGAACGAGGGAGGAGTGCGACCATATGAAGTCCTATGCGAAGTATCGTGCGCTGCTGATGGCGCGCTTGTCGGAACTCGACCAGAGATTGCATGCGATCGAGGAAGAGCTTGATGCGCACCAGTCGAAAGACTGGGAAGAGTTGGCGACAGAACGCGAGGACGACGAAGTCCTTGAGGGGCTTGGGCTGGCCGGTCAGGAAGAAATCAGGCGTATCCGGGCCGCTCTTCAAAGGATGCGGGATGGAGAATACGGGATCTGTGCGAAATGCGGCGCAGAGATATCGGAGGCACGGCTCGATGTCTTGCCATACACGCCATTTTGCAAGACCTGCGCTGCATCACTGTGATGCTGACGGCTTGCGAACGGGTGTCATGACCGAGTGAAAGGCCATGGCATGAGCCAGAAAGTCTCATTGAAGCGATCACTTGAGATGCTGGAATCGCGGATCGAGAGCCTTCCGGATGAAAAGCGTCATCTGCTGCAAGAGGATTTGCACATGTTGGTTGAGCGAATGCTCGAGGCTGGACTGGAGCTGCCAAAACGCGTTCGCCTGCTTGATGATTTTCTGATGGAAGAAGGAATCGAGGCGCAGTTTGACAACATGCCGGTGTAAAGTCGGATTTTACGTGACTCGGAACTTGCACGAAAGCGCGGGCTGCCAATAGATTTGTCGAAAGACATTCCCGGGAAGAGCCCATCTGTGGCGCAGTGCCTTTCATATGAAATTGAAGACGAAATCGCGATCTTGCGCGTGACAAGGGCACCCGGCTTGATGGACCGGTGCGTGATTGACGCAATTGATGGCGCCCTTGATCAGGCACAAGCCGATGGTGCCATCGCCATCGTGATCGCGGGAGAGGATGAGGGGTTCCCGGGCGGGCCACCCTTGTCCGAGATCATTCGCGGGCCGACGGACGAAAGGCTTGGCGAATTGTGTTCCCGAATAGCCTGTTTCGAGATGCCGGTTGTCGGCGCCTTGAGGGGCGATGTGTGCGACGGCGCGCTGTCATTGGCATTGGCAGCTCACGCGCGCGTTGCACATGTCGGGACCAAGCTCGGCTTCAGGGAAATCAGGTGGGGGCTGTGCCCTTACGCGGGCGCGACGCAGCGGCTTCCGAGATTTCTGGGGGCAAAACCCGCCATTGAGCTTATGCTTTCGGGGCGCTTGATGCCCGCCGAAGATCCTGTTCTCGCACCACTCTTCGATCGGATCGTCGACTCCCATCTCATTGGTGAGGCGAAGAACGTGGCATGTGATCTTGTCGCCGGGGGCGGAACTGGCGGCGGCACGGCCGATGCTGTCGCGGCGGGGCTGTCGGATCCGATCCGATATCAGAAGGCAGTTGCGGAGGCTCGCCGGGGGCATTTGTCGCCCGAGGCAAAGGCGGTTGTTGATTGTGTCGAGGCGGCGCAATTGTTGCCTTTCGATGCAGGGATGGCTTTCGAGAAATCCATGTTCGATTCAGTTCGGGAGAGTTCGAGAGCTGCCGCGCTTGTACATGTCGCGCAAGCGGAGGGGTTCTATCTGGCACCCAGGCAGTCGGCGCCGAGGGACGTGGTGGTGTTCGGGGAAAGCCGAATGGCCCGAGAGCTTGCGCTTGCCAGTCTTGATGCCGGTGCGCACGTTCATCTTGCCGAACAGGTGGAGGGAGGTTCGGGTCGGCTCATCAAGGAGATCGAGGAGTTCAGCGCCCAGCAGGTTATGGCTAACCGGATGACGATCGAACGGGCGCAGGCGCGTTTGTCCAGGCTGACCGGCGGGCGAATGGTGGATGTGGTTGGCAGAGGTGACATTGTCATCGAGGCCGGAGGCTTTCCACTTTCTGATATGGAAGAAGTCAGCAAGCGCCTCTGCTCGGCAAGCAAGCCAGATGTCCCGGTTCTGCTCGGATCGAATGTGGGGCTGCGGGCAGAGGCCATTTCGCACCTCTTCACGGATCGGGTGGTCGGTGTCGTCTTTCAGCCTCCACCGTCATCTGCCCGCCTGACCGAGCTTGTTGTCCCGCGCGGCGTGCCGGAAGAAACAATTCTGCGGAGTGAAGCGCTGATCCGCGCGATGAACAAGGTGATGATACCTGTCGCCCCGAAGAACGGGTGTCTTTTTCAGGCATTGGTGGCCAGGTTCTTTGAGGCGGCAGAGTGGTGTGTGCGGCACGGTGCATCGCCCTGGCAGATCGAGCGGGCGCTCGGTTGGCGAACCGGACCGTTCACGATGATGGATCGTGAGGGACTCGCTGCGCAGCCGGCCAGATTGACCGCGATTGAGGGGCAAGAGCCCGAGGACCTGCTGAACAGGGCATTTACTGCAGTCGGGCGCAATGGAGTTGCGTCGGGTCGAGGCTTTTTCCTTTACGATGCTGATGGCGGACCGGCCAAAGCCGATCCGCAAGCAGAAGCAATCATTGAACGCTGGCGCAAGACAGGGCCAGATGGGCAGGGACCGGGTGCCGAGGAGATCCGCCAGCGTGTCCTGCTGTCTCTTGTGAGCCTGGGGCTGGAATTGCTCGAGAGTGGTATGGTCTCGCGCGGCCCGTACGTTGACCTGGTTGCAATCCATGGTCTTGGCATGCCGCGTTCATCGGGGGGGCCGATGAAATGGGCCGAATCCGTTGGCCTTGTACGGATCAGAAAGGCATTGCAGGCGTTCAATTCGTCCGGTCCACGCTTATGGAGCCTGTCGCCGGTACTTGACGAGAGGATCAAGAACGGCACCGGATTTGACGATTAGGCCAGAACGATGCCGACGATTACCAGAATCAGGCCGATGGTCGCGATCGACAGGGATGCGAGGTTGATCGGCATGAGACGGACTAGGCGGGCGCGCATTGCTTCGTCTGACAGCTTCTCGCGCTTGGCGTTCGCGGCCTGAATGATGCACCAGAGGAGTCCAAGCAGCCCGATCAACGTCACACCAGCGCCCGTCCAGATCAGGATTTGCATCGTGCTCGCTCTCGTTTGACATGCGATGTCCCGCGGCTAAAGGATCGCGGTGCAAAGCGCAAGATCACGTTGCGATACCCTCTTGCGGGGTTGGGGGGAGAGGGGTAGTCAGTGCCTTCCGCAAGTCAGGAGGCCCGAGCATGACCGACAACGACACTTTGCAGAGCGATCACGATTCGACCTATCGTGTCACGGCGAATGAACTGCGTCAGTTCATCGAGCGTTTCGAGCGGCTTGAGGCCGAGAAAAAGGACATCGCTGATCAGCAGAAAGAGGTGATGGCGGAGGCCAAGGCACGTGGCTATGACACCAAGGTCATGCGCAAGGTCATTGCACTTCGCAAACGCGATGCCGATGATATCGCCGAGGAAGAGGCGGTGCTGGACATGTACAAGGAAGCACTTGGAATGCGCTGAGGCCCGAAGTGTTCGCAAACTGATTCAAGGCGCGATGAAGTTGACCCCCGGAATGCGCGCGATCTCGTAAACATCCTCATCATAGGCTTCGGTCAGCGCGTCGACGAGTTCAATGGTCCAGCCAGGCAAATCCAGTTCTTCCTCGATCATGTCCTCGCGCGCGAATTTGTCGAGAAATGCGACCATCACCCGGCGTTTCTGAACTTCGGTCATCGTCGGGTGTTCGGCCAGATAGGCGCGGAATCGTTTCATACCGTCACGGGTCATGATCTCGGACAGCAGGTCAAAGCCGCCCTTGATCGTGTTTCCCGGGCTCAACCCTGCCATTTCACGAATGATCTGCGCCCATATCAACGGGCTGTCTTCGTTACACCAGACAGTCAGCGGCACATCGGGGTGTTCATTGCGAATGCGCCAAATCAGCTCTGCCCAGAGAAGCTCATGCGGCTGACTGCCGCGCAACAACTCTTCGAAATCCTCGACCGGCGCAGTGTTGAAAAGCGCAGGAAGAAATGTGGCGGGGTTGCGGATGGCAAGGAAAACCTCGATCTGGTCGCCGTTGAACAGAGATTTCAGTTGTCCGATTCGCATTCCTGCATTGGGGTAGAACACACCGTTTGAAAGCGCCAGCTTGGGAATGCAGAACAGGTTTTCGTTGGAAAGCAGCAGCCTGTCCGCATGATCGCCCTCAAGTATGTTTTCCAGCAGCACCTCACGTGCATCCGGTGCAGGTTCGGCGTTCGTAAGGGCAACAAGGGTCTGGTGTATGAGCTTGCGATAGCGCCCTGGGGGTGGAACGACCGAGCCGATTTCCGCGAATTCGCTTCGGTTGCGCAAAAGGCATTTCAACACGCGATCATCGTCGGTGCAGTGAACGCCTGCGTGAAACATGACCTGCATTCATCGCCTCGTATCAGTATGCGTGGGACATGCCATCGCCCGGGCACAGTCGCAAGGTTACAGCCGAAGTTTCCCACGCTGTTTTGTCGCACTATAAGGTCTTTTCTGGACCATGGAACCAAAAACGGGCAACAGGACAAGAATGTACACCGGGACTCTTTCTGGAATCAAAGAGCGTGATTGGCGTGATCTGGTGGACCCTTGGTCCGTCGGGGCGACGGTGATCGCGATCATCGTACTCGCTCCGATTGCGTCTGTCTTGTGGCTTGCGCTGTTTCCGAATGATAACATCTGGCCACATCTGATGGCGACGACACTGCCGCGCTACATGCATAATACGCTTGTCCTGATGGGGGCGGTCGGAGCGGTTACCGCGGTTGTGGGAACCGGTGTGGCATGGATCATCTCGCGCTACAGGTTTCCGATGTCCCGCTGGCTCGAGTGGTTGTTGTTGCTACCGCTCGCAATTCCGGCCTACGTCGGCGCCTATGCACTCGTCGACCTGCTGGAATATGCCGGGCCGGTTCAGACGGGTTTGCGGGCGCTGTTCGGCTGGCAATCGGCGCGGGACTATTGGTTTCCGGAGATCCGGTCGATGGGCGCAGCGATCATCGTATTGAGTGCGTCGCTCTACCCGTATGTCTATTTGCTCTCACGGGCGGCATTCCGGGAGCAGTCGGGGAGTTCCGAAGAAGTCGCGATGAGCTTGGGGGCAGGGGCGCTGTCACGCTTCTGGCGGGTTGGACTGCCGATGGCGCGTCCGGCGATCGCGGCAGGTGTGGCGATCGTGATGATGGAGACCGTGAATGATTTCGGCACGGTCGATTTCTTTGCCATCCAGACCCTGACCGCCGGCATTTTCAACGTCTGGCTAGAGAGCAACAATGCCGGGGGCGCTGCGCAAATTGCATCGGTGGTCCTTGCGATCGTCATTTTATTGGTCATGCTTGAAAGGCTTTCGCGCCGAAAGGTCAGGTTTTTTGATCTTTCTACCCGGCATCGTCCGGTTGTACGAAAAAGGCTCACGGGGTGGACGGCGGCGACCGCGCTTTTGTTGTGCTTGATTCCATTTGCTGTTGGATTCTTGCTTCCAGCAACTGTCATCCTGAAACACGCGTTGGCAAATGCGGATCAATGGTCCAACCCGGCCCTGCTTGGCGCGCTTATCAATACGCTGACGGTTGGCGGGTCAGCGGCTGTTGTGACGGTTCTGGCCGGTGTGTTTCTTGTTTACGGCGTACGCTTGTCGGGTCGAAGCCTGCCTCGAAAGCTGTTGCCAGTGACAACTATCGGCTATGCCGCGCCCGGGGCGGTTCTTGCAGTTGGAATTCTCATACCCCTTGCGACGATGGATAACTGGTTGGCGGACAGGGTGGAGTCCCTGACAGGACACGATATCGGGCTTGTCATGACCGGATCTGCCTTTGCGCTGGTTCTGGCCTATTCGGTGCGCTTTTTTGCAATCGCACAAGGGGCGGCCGATGCCGCGATGGGGCGCGTATCACCGAGTTTGCCCATGGCGGCGCGCTCGCTTGGTCGGTCGCAGGGGCAGACACTGTACGAGGTTTATTACCCACTGATCCGAGGTTCCGTGGGTTCGGCGCTTTTGTTGGTGTTTGTGGATTGCGTCAAGGAACTGCCGGCGACGCTCTTGCTGCGGCCATTCAACTTCGACACCCTCGCCACGCGCGTTCACAACGAGGCAAGCCTTGAAAACCTAGGGAACGCGGCGCCGGCGGCGGTTTTGATCATAGGGGTGGGGTTGGTTGCTGTGGGATTGCTGGCGCGGGCGAACAGGTGATTTTCCGGCTTGCGTGCTTGCGTCGCATTTCGTATGCGGACCACCGTGCCCCTATAGCTCAGCTGGTAGAGCAACTGATTTGTAATCAGTAGGTCCGCGGTTCGAGTCCGTGTGGGGGCACCATTAAAAACAGGGGCTAAGGGGGGGTCTCCACCAGCCCCTTTTTCTTTCCGGGGCACAATTGGGGCACATTGGGGTGACGAATTGGCTATCAGTCACCGCCCAAAGCACCCAGCGCGGATCACTTTCCGG
>NZ_JAWLDS010000072.1:0-16010 GCF_041686535.1 Aquicoccus sp.
GTGGAGCGTTTCGACAGCTCTTTCGAGAGTTTCACCCGCTGCGCCTCGCCGCCCGAAAGCGTGGTCGCCTGCTGGCCCACCTTGATGTATCCCAACCCCACGCGCATCAGCGCGTCCATCTTCTCGCGGATGCTGGGCACCGCCTTGAAGAACGCCTGCGCCTCTTCAACCGTCATGTCAAGAACGTCGGCTATGCTTTTGCCTTTGAAACGAATTTCCAAGGTTTCGCGATTGTAGCGCGCGCCCTTGCAGGTTTCGCATTCGACATAGACGTCCGGAAGGAAATGCATCTCGATCTTGATCACGCCGTCGCCCTGGCAGGCTTCGCAACGCCCGCCCTTGACGTTGAAGGAAAACCGCCCCGGCTTGTAGCCGCGCGCCTTGGCCTCGGGCAGCCCGGCGAACCAGTCGCGGATCGGGGTGAAGGCGCCGGTATAGGTCGCGGGGTTCGAGCGCGGTGTGCGCCCGATCGGGCGCTGGTCGATGTCGATCACCTTGTCGAGATGTTCCAGCCCCTTGATCGTCTCGCAGGGCGCGGGGGTCTGGCGCGCACCGTTGAGGCGCATGCTCGCCGTCTTGAACAGGGTCTCGATGGTCAGGGTCGATTTGCCGCCACCCGACACGCCCGTCACGCAGACGAACTTGCCCAGCGGAAACTCGGCCGTGACCTCGCGCAGATTGTTGCCCGAGGCCTTGACCACGGAGACGGATTTTCCGCTGCCGGCGCGGCGTTCGGTGGCGTAAGGAATGCTCCGGGTTCCGGCCAGGTACTGCCCCGTGACCGAAGCCGCGTCCGCCGCGATCTCCTCCGGCGTCCCCCGCGCCACCACCTGCCCACCATGCACCCCGGCACCCGGGCCGATGTCAAAGACGTAATCGGCCTCGCGGATCGCCTCCTCGTCATGTTCGACCACGATCACGGTGTTGCCCTGGTCGCGCAGGTTCTTGAGCGTGCCGAGAAGCCGGTCATTGTCGCGCTGGTGCAGGCCGATCGACGGCTCGTCGAGCACGTAGAGCACCCCGGTGAGGCCGCTGCCGATCTGGCTGGCCAACCGGATACGCTGGCTCTCGCCGCCCGACAGGGTACCACTTGAACGGCTAAGCGTAAGGTATTCCAATCCCACGTTATTCAGGAAACCGAGCCGCTCGCGGATCTCCTTGAGGATGGCCCGGGCGATCTCGTTCTTCTGGGCGCTCAGATGCTCCGGCACGCCCTCGATCCAGGCCAGCGCCTCGCGGATGCTCATCTGCACCACCTGGCCGACATGCAACCCGGCGATCTTTACCGCCAGTGCCTCCTCACGCAGCCGGTATCCGCCGCAGGCCCCGCAGGGGCGGTTGTTCTGGTAGCGTTCGAATTCCTCGCGAATCCAGCTCGAATCGGTTTCGCGATAGCGCCGCTCCATGTTCGGGATCACCCCCTCGAACACCCGGCTCACCTGGTAAACGCGGCCCCCCTCGTCATAGCGAAACTGGATCTCCTCGTCGCCCGACCCATACAGGAACACCTGCTGCACATGCTCGGGCAGGTCTTTCCACGCGGTGTTGACGTCGAATTCATAATGCCGCGCAAGTGCCTCGATTGTTTGCAGAAAATAGGGCGATTTTCCCTTGCGCCAGGGTGCCAGCGCGCCGTCGTAGATCTTGAGCGCGGCATCCGGCACGACAAGGCGTTCATCGAAGAAGAGCTCAACCCCCAACCCGTCGCATTCCGGGCAGGCCCCGAAGGGCGCGTTGAACGAAAACAGCCGCGGCTCGATCTCGGGGATGGTGAAGCCACTGACGGGACAGGCGAAATTCTCGCTGAAGGTCATCCGCTCGGGCTCGCCTTCGCGCGGAGCGGTTTCCAGAATCGCGATTCCATCAGCAAGGTCGAGCGCCGTGCGCAGACTGTCGGCCAGCCGCGTCTCCATCCCCTCGCGCACCACGATCCGATCGACCACCACGTCGATGTCATGGCGGAACTTCTTGTCGAGCGTGGGCGGATCATCCAGCTCGTGAAAGGTGCCATCGACCTTGACCCGCTGGAACCCCTGCTTGCGCAACTCGATGAATTCCTTGCGATATTCGCCCTTCCGGTCGCGCACGATCGGGGCCAGGAGATAGGCGCGCGTGCCGTCCTCCATGGTCATGATCCGGTCGACCATGTCCTGCACCTGCTGCGCCTCGATCGGCAGACCCGTGGCCGGGCTGTAGGGCGTGCCGGCGCGGGCAAAGAGCAGCCGCAGGTAATCGTAGATCTCGGTGACGGTCCCCACGGTGGAGCGCGGGTTCTTCGAGGTCGTCTTTTGCTCGATCGAAATTGCCGGGGACAGGCCGCTGATGTGATCCACGTCAGGCTTTTCCATCATATCAAGGAATTGCCGCGCATAGGCCGACAGGCTCTCGACATAGCGCCGCTGCCCTTCGGCATAGATCGTGTCGAAAGCCAGTGACGACTTACCGGACCCCGAAAGCCCGGTGATCACCACGAGCCGGTCACGCGGAATGTCCACGTCGATATTCTTGAGGTTATGCTCGCGCGCCCCGCGCACCTCGATGTTCTTCAACTCAGCCATCACATGCCCCCCGGACAGACCGCTTAACAGATAGTCACGCCATACCATAGTGCCAACCCGAAATCGAGAACGAAGGGCGAACATATGAAAATCAACCAACCAACTGCTTAACATTCTGTTTTTCGAATGTTATGTACAGGGTTAAGGCAAGTACGCCATGACGGAACATTGAACAGGAGGACGGCCATGTTCGGCCTTTTCGCAGGCAACAGGATTGAACGCATTGACCCGGTCGAGGCCGTCACCGGCGCGCGCGAAGGAACGGTCACGGTGATCGACGTGCGCGAGATCGGCGAAGTCGCCGCCACCGGCAAGGCCGAGGGGGCCAAACACATTCCGATGATGCTCTTGCGTTCGAAATGTGACCCCAGTCACCCCGAATTCGACCGCGCCCTCGATCCCGACAAGACCGTCGTCTTGTATTGCGCCACCGGCGCGCGTTCATCCTCGGCCGGGCAAATGCTCTGTCGCATGGGGTTCAAGGATGTGCGCAACCTGGGCGGGCTGCGCGACTGGGTGCGGGGTGGCGGCGCCACCGAACGCGCTTAATCCATCGCTTCATTTTTCCGGGCCAAAGCCCAGGAACATATGGGAAAATCCGGATCGTTGGTCAGGTCGTCCCGGTCCGGGTCGTATTTCGGGGGCCAGTCTCTCTCGAGGTTGCGCGCCGCCGCGGCCCGGTTGCCCCATTGCGCGGCCTTGATGTCGTCGGGTGCGAATCCCGCCTCGATCAACAGGTTCTTCAACCCCCGCGCCGACCAGCGCGAACAATCCGCCGGGTCGCCGTGAAACGGGATGTGGAACGGCACGGCGAGCCAGAAATACCCGCCGGGCCGCAACATATCCAGCACGTTGACCGTGGCCATGTAGGGCCGGTCGAGATGTTCCCAGACCTGGTTGGCGAGGATCAGGTCGAACTGTCGCACTCGCCCTTTCGCGTCGAGGAACGGCCCCTTGCAGATGTCATGCTTGGGATACCGAAACCGGCGATAGGAGCGGAAGGCGAACATCTGCCCCCATTTGCCGGAAATCTCGGCGGCATCCATGTTTGCCAGATCCAGCGACTTGAGCCAGCCGCGGCTGGTTTGCTGCATCACGATCCTGTTCAGGCTTCCACTCATCGCCCTCACGCCGGAGTTCAGAAATGGATGGCCCGACCATAGGCATCCAGCACGCTTTCATGCATCATTTCCGAGAGCGTCGGGTGCGGAAAGACCGTGTGCATCAATTCTTCTTCGGTGGTTTCCAGCGTCCGGCCTACAACATAGCCCTGGATGAGTTCCGTCACCTCGGCCCCTACCATGTGCGCCCCCAGAAGCTCACCGGTCCCGGCATCGAACACGGTCTTCACCATCCCCTCGGATTCCCCCAATGCGATGGCCTTGCCGTTGCCGATGAACGGAAAGCGCCCCACCTTGATCTCGTGTCCGGCCTCTTTCGCCTGGGCCTCGGTCAGGCCCACGCTGGCGATCTGCGGATGGCAATAGGTGCAGCCCGCGATGCTCTCGGGGCGCACCGGGTGCGGCTTTTGCCCGGCGATCAGCTCGGCCACCGTCGCGCCCTCGTGGCTGGCCTTGTGCGCAAGCCATGGCGCCCCCGCGAGATCGCCGATCGCGTAAATCCCTTCGACGCCGGTTCGACAGTATTCATCGACCACCACGTGGCTGCGGTCGATCTTGATCCCCAGATCCTCAAGCCCCAGCCCTTCGACATTGCCGACGATCCCCACGGCCGAGATCACCGTGTCGAATTCCTGTTTCTCGGTCTTGCCGCCGGTCTCGATATGGGCGGTGACCTTGCCCTTGCCGCGATCGAGCTGCTTGACCATGGCGCCTTCCATGATGGTCATGCCCTGTTTGTCGAACTGCTTTTTCGCGAAAGCGGCAATCTCTTCATCCTCGACCGGCAGAATGCGCTCCATCACCTCGACCACGGTGGTTTGCGCACCGAGCGTGTTGAAGAAGCTGGCAAACTCGATCCCGATCGCCCCCGACCCGATAACCAGCAGTTTCTTCGGCATCCGTGGCGGTTTCAGCGCATGGCGATAGGTCAGGACCAGGTCGCCATCGGCCTCGAGCCCCGGCAACTCGCGTGCACGCGCCCCGGTGGCCAGCACGATGGATTTGCCCGTCAACTCCTCTTCGCCCTTGTCGGTCTTGACCGTGACCTTGCCCTTGCCGGCCACGCGCGCCTCGCCCATGATCGCCGTGACCTTGTTCTTCTTGAGAAGATGCGTGACCCCGGAATTGAGCTGCTTGGCCACCCCGCGCGACCGTTTCACGACCGCGTCGAGATCGAAACCCGGCTTCTCGACGGAAAGGCCGAACTCCTTGGCGCGATGCATGAGGTGGAACACCTCGGCCGAGCGCAGGAGTGCCTTGGTCGGGATGCAGCCCCAGTTGAGGCAAATGCCGCCCATGTGCTCGCGCTCGATGATCGCCACCGACAGGCCCAGTTGCGCGCCGCGGATCGCGGCCACATATCCGCCGGGCCCGGCCCCGATCACGATCATGTCAAATGCCTTGCCTGCCATGGGCCATACTCCGATTCCAAGTTTAGTTTGACACTAAACTATCCCTCGCCACATCACAACGCAGCCGGGCCGCTCACCCGCGACCGCGCCAGCCAGATGCATGATCGAGGCAGAGTCAGGCCGCGGCGGCCTGTTCCAGCGTCTTGACGGTCGATCCGTAACCACCGTTTTCCACATAGGCCCGCTCTTGCGGGGTGGTCGCGCGCGACAGGGCATCGTTGCGGTATGGAAACCGCCCGAAGCGCCGGATCACCTCGCGATGTGCCCGCGCATGGAGCAGGTTGCCCGCCCCGGTCTCCGGCATCCGTTCCTTCATCAGCCGGACACAGTGTTCCTGATCGCACAGGTTTTCCGAATGCATCAGGGGCAGGTAGAAGAACTGCCGCGCGGGCTCGTCGATCTTCAGATCCCAGCCCTTGTGAATCGCCGCCTTGGCCGCGGCAAGTGCGATCCGGTCGGTCACAAAGGCCTCGCCCGAGCCGCGGAACATGTTGCGCGGGAACTGGTCGAGAAGGATGATATAGGCAAGCACACCGCTGGGATAGGTCAGCCAGAGCGAATAGGCGCCGGTCTGCGCCTCTTTCCACATCGCCAGGAACCGGTCGCGAATCTTCTGGTCAAGGTCGTCCGACGCCTTGTACCACCCGGCCGGCCCGATCTTGTCGAGCCAGAATTCCAGAACCCCCCTCGGGTCACCCATTGGTCCATCTCCTCACGCAAGACCGATCGTCTATTGACATGAAAACGTTACACATCATGCGCCGCCGATGGATAGTAAAGTTTTATGACGATTTGCGACATTTCACGCCCCGGTGGATTCCTGCTCGTCCATTTCCTCGATCGCGATTTCCACCGCAACCGGCGAGGTCGACATCGAGACCGGCGTATAGGAGCTGGTATCCTCCACCGCCGGCGCCGCGCGCCGGGTCATCCGCCAGCCGGCATAGCCTGCCATCGCGAACAGAAGGATGCCGAGGAACACGAAATATCCCGGCGCGCCGATCACCCCCATCATCCAGCCGGTGATCAACGGGCCGGTGATCGCCCCCAAGCCGTTGGCGAAGACAAGCCCGCCCGACACCGCCGCCATGTCTTCATGTTCCACGAAATCATTGGTATAAGCCAGAAGCAGCGAATAGAGCGGGTTCGACGTGCCACCGATCATGAACGCCGCGGCCAGAAGGGCGGGAAAGGCACTGCCAAAGCCAAAGCCGACGATCGCTCCCAGCCCCCCCAGAACGGAAACCGCAAGGATCAGGACCCGCCGGTCCATCCGGTCCGAAACCCATCCCAGCGGATACTGGAACAGGGTCGCACCGACATAGAAGGCCGACACGAACATCGAGATCTGCACCAGCGTGAGCCCCGCCTCGGCGCCATAGACCGCGCCCATGCCGAACTGGGCCGAAAAGACCCCGCCCAGCAGGAACATGCCCACGATGCCAAGCGGCGAGATCCTGTAGATCTGCCCGAGGCTCATCGGCTTGGTGCTCTCGAAGGCCGGCGTCGGTGCGATCGACAACAGAATCGGCGCAAAGGAGATCGACACCAGGACCGAGGGGATGATGAACAGGACGAAACCGGCCGGGTCAGCCACCAGCAAGAGCCCCTGTGCAACGACGATCCCCACCATCTGAACCATCATGTAAAGCGACAGCGCCTTGCCCCGCGTGTCATTGCTCGCCGCGTTGTTGAGCCAGCTCTCGGCGGTGACATAGACGCCCGAGAAGCAGAACCCGATCACCACCCGCAGCACGGTCCAGAACCACGGGTTGGCCCAGACCGCATAGAGCACCAGGATCGCCGAGACGAACGAGGCCAGCGCCGCGAACACCCGCACATGCCCGACCCTTCGAATCAACTCGGGCGTGAGGCGCGATCCCCCGAGGAACCCGACGAAATAGGCCGACATCACGATCGACATCTCGACGGTCGAAAACCCCTCGATGCCACCGCGCACACCCAGAAGCGTGCCCTGAAGGCCGTTGCCGACCATCAACAGCATCATGCCCAGCAGCAGGGCCCAGATGGATGTGAGAACCTGAAACATATGTTTTCCTTTGCGTCTCGCGGTGCCATGCCAGACTGGCACAGCAGGCGTCAGGCTCCAAGGCGACCTGCCGATGCCGTTTTCATTCCCCGGGGATCAAAAGTGACGCATCGCCATAGGAAAAGAACCGATAGCGTTCTTCAACCGCGTGCGCATAGATCCGCATGATCCGCTCGCGCCCCATGAGAGCCGAAACCAGCATCATCAGGGTCGATCTCGGCAGGTGGAAATTGGTCATCAGGGCATCGCACACGCGGAAGGTGAAGCCCGGGTATATGAAGATGTCGGTCTCCCCTTGCCAGGGGGCGATGGCGCCGCTGTCGCGTGCCGCCGTCTCGATCAGGCGCAACGCGGTCGTGCCCACCGGGATGATCCGCCCGCCGCTGGCCCGCGTCGCGGCGATCTCGCTTGCGGCTTGCGCGCTCACCTCGCCCCATTCGGCATGCATCCTGTGCTGGCGCACGTCATCGACCTTGACCGGCAGGAAGGTGCCCGCCCCGACATGCAGGGTCACGTGGGTGAATTGCACGCCCTTCGCGGCAATCCGATCCAGCAGTTCCTCATCGAAATGCAGGCTCGCCGTGGGGGCCGCGACCGCGCCGCGCCTCCTCGCCCAGACGGTCTGGTAGTCATGCCTGTCGCGCGCATCGGCCTTGCGCCGCGCCTCGATATAGGGCGGCAGGGGCATCGCGCCTGCCCGCTCCAGCGCCGCGTCGAAATCGCCTCCGGCAAGGTTGAACTCCAGCACCGCCTGGCCCTCGGCCTTGGCCGTGCAGGTTGCGTCGAACCCGGGAGCGAACTCGATTCGCTCTCCCACGCCCAGCTTGCGCAACGGCTTGATCAGCGCGGCCCAGCGCCCCTCGGGGCGAGGTTCGAGCAAGGTCACCTCCATACCCGCCCGGCTCTCGCCGTCCGGCCCCGGCCGCACCCGCTGGCCCGAGAGCCGGGCGGGTATGACCCTGGTGTCGTTGAGCACCAGCCGATCGCCCGGCCGCAGCCAATCGGGCAGTTCCCGCACCACCGCATCGGTGATCCGCGCGCCTTCTGCCACCAGCAATCGCGCCGACGAGCGCGGGTTCGCCGGTCGCGTGGCGATCAGCCCCTCGGGCAGATCGAAATCGAAATCGGAGAGTTTCATGGGGTTACTGTGTCACCTCGGGCACCGGGCGGCGGAAAATCTCGCGGAACATGCCCGGCGTCAACAGCGAAAACGGATTGACCCGCACCTGGGGCGCGTCGGGCAGACCGAGCAGGCGGAAATTGAACCCGACCAAGCCCTCGCCCCGCCGTGTCAGGACCTGCCCGACGGCGTTGAGCATGTAGAGCGGTGAGAGCACGCCCTGGAACCGCATCTCTCCGCTGTCGAAATAGTAATAGCCATCCATGGATATGCCGAGCGACGCGCCTACCGCGCTCGACTGCAAAAGCGTGACCTGGTCCGGGGCAAGGCGAAACCGCGCATCGACATCCGAGAACAGGATGCCATTGCCGCTCAGTTGCTCCAGAAGCCCAACGACGCTGATCGCGTTGAGCAGCTCGGCCATCGCCGGGGCCTCGCGCAGGCGGATATCGCCGATCCTGAGCGTTCCGTCGAAGTTGCCCGCTTCGGCAACGGGAACCAGCGTAAGGTCGAGATCACCGCCATGTGCATTCTTCAACAGCCCCGCAGACTTGAGCACCCCGCCCGCGTCCTGCGACTGGATGCGGAACGCGCTGCGCCCCGATCTCGGGATTACCCGGCCGGTCACCTCGGCGCCGCCATTGACCTGGCCGGTAAAGGATCCGTCCATCCCGCCCGCAGTCGAGAAGTCGCCACTGAACCCGGTCAGCGCGATGGCATCGCTGATCGTGAGCCGGTCAAGCGTCGCCCGGATCGGCCCGCCCCTGCCCCGAGCCCCCGCGCCGCTGCCGATCTCGGTCTGCCGCAGGTCGACCGTGCCGCCGTCGATACGGATCTCGGGCGCCTGCCCCCGACCCCGCCCGATCAGCGTCACCGGCGCGTCAAGCCAACTGCCGGCGCGCACCCGCTCGAAGATGGCCGCGCGAAACGCGCCGTCCGGTTCTAGATCGAGCTGCCCCGTGGCATTCAGCCCCGGCGCATCCAGCGCGATCGCGCTGATCTCGACCGGCTCGCCCAGCTGGCCCGAGACCTGCAATTGCCCGGTCGCGGCCTCGCCCATCGACCAGCCGATTTCAGGAATGCGCAGGCCCAACCCGGCGAGATCGGACTCCAGCGTGAATTGCGCGGGCGCATCGCGCTGCAATTCCATCGTGAGGTTGCCTTGCGCCCGCCCCTCCACGGCGCCGGGCGGCAGGCCCACGCGGAACTGATCGACAAAGGCCTGTGAAAGCTCGACCCGCCCCTCGACCCGGCTGCCAGTCTCTGCGTCCCGGCGCAGAGGGGTTACGAACCTGCCCTCGATCGGCACCTCTCCGATTCGCCCCGCGCCACTGACCTGCAACCCGGCGGCGTCCGCGCGCAACGCGAGCTCCGGCGCCACGAGGGCATGGCCGGGAACCAGGCTCTCGCTGCGCACGTCCCTTAACTGCGCCGAGATGTCGTAGGACATCTCCTCGACCGGCACATCGGGCTTGCGCGGAAAGACGAGCCGCCCGGTCGCCTCGGCCCGGCCATCGGCGATCGTGACCGGACGCCCGGCCTTGCGCAAAAGCCCGAGCGGTTCGATATCGAGAAGCGACAGGGCGGCGGTGATCGTGCTTTTCGTCTGCAGATCGACGATGCCGGGCCCGTTACGCACCCGCACATCGGGGATGCGGAACTCGGTTCCGGCAATTTCGACCTCTCCGCCCTGCGGTGCCGTCACATGGCCCGCCTCGGCCCTGACCGAGAATTCGTTGCGCAGCAGGCTCGCATGGCCGCGCACGTCCCGCAGGGGCGGCATGGTCTTCGAAAACCGCGTCGTGGCCCCTTCGAACTCGAACCCGAGATAAAGGTCCGGGTCGGCCTCCGGCTCGCCATGCAGGCCGATCTGCACGTTGCGAAAATTCGCCGTGAGAAGATTGTCGCGCACCCAGTCGCGGGTGCGGGGGATGGCCCGTTCTGGCCAGAGCTCCAGCAACCGCTCGGGCGAGAGGTGATTGAGGCGTCCGTCGAGCGAAAAACTCCACCCTTCGGGCGGCGCACGCAGATCGCCCGACATCACGAGGCGCCGCGCCCCGTCCTGCACCGTCATCTCGCCCAGGCTCAGTTGAAACGGGTCGAGCCGAAGCCGCAGATCGGCGCTGGCATTGCTCAGGTTCACGGGCGCGGCGAATACATCGTCGGGATTGGCGGTGATCTCGCTCAGCCGGATCTGCGCGACGAACTCATCCGGCCAAGCGCCCTGCCCGATCGGGTCGGCGCGCGCGGGCGCGCCGACCATGACCTGTCCATCGGCCCGCGCCTGGCCCCACGCGCTGTCGATCGACATCTGGTCGAGCTGCATGATCCGGCTGTTCGGGTCATAGGTGAAATATGTCTGTGCGCTTTGGAACGGGATCGGGCGCGTGGTCTCGGTCGGTTGCAAGACCCCCTCGCCAATGCGCAGCGTCGCGCTCAGCGGCCCGAGATTGCCCTCATGATCCGTCGAGGCCCGCAGCGACCCCGAGATCGGGGCCCGCAACACGTCGAGCCACAACAACGCCGCCGACTGCTCGGCGATGTCGCTGGTGTCGAGATCCTCGAACGACACCCCGAAAACGGCCTCGGGCGTGCCAATCTGCCCGCGATAGCTGACCTCGACCGTGGCGGCATAATCGCGCCCGCCCAGAAGCGCGAAATCGCCGCGCAGGCTCAGCTCGTCGCCCGTCCTCCCCCCGGGCCGGGCAATCTCGATCCGTCCTCCGTCGAATATCCACGCCCGCCCCGCGCGCGCGTCCTCATAGCGCAGGGTCAGCCCATCCGCAGACAGGCTCTCGAACTCCGACAGCAGCGCGAGGTCCAGCACCGCGTCGATCTGCGCGGCAAGGCCCGCGAAATCCGCCGCCTGCCGCACCGCGCCCGGCATCTCGCCGAGGCTCAGTCGCAGCCGCCCATCGACATCCCGCCTGAGCAAGAGCTGCATCCCGGAAAGCCAGAACTGGTTGGGCCGGAATTCGCCCGCCAACAATGGCCAGAGGGCAAAGGTGCTCTCGACATCCGACAGGTTCAGGACATGCCGCCCCTCCGCATCGCGAAGCCGCACATCGCGCAGGTGAACCCGGGGTTGCCAGCCTTCCTCGACCACGAGCACGACCTCGCCCATCTCGATCTCGACGGACTCGACCTGCGCGTTCACCTGCGCCTCGATCTGCGCACGCGCCCATTCGGGCATCACGACCGGTCGGCCGGTCACCGCCAGGGCCGCGACGCCCACCCCCAGCACCAGCGCCGCCATCACGATCAGCGCCATGAGCCCGACCCGACGCCGCAACCCGCGCCCGCGCGGTCCGCGGACGTCCGGGGGCGCCCCTGTCTCGTGCGGCGGGTTCGCCTTGTCGCTGATCCGCTTTTCCTCCATCAGTCCAGTTCTAGCGCCTTCGGTCTGTTTGGGCGAGCGCCGGCGCCCTTCATGGTTCAAGTTTGCGCCCTGACGCCCTAATATGGAATCCCGCATTTGCAAATTGGTAAGGAGCCGCCAATGTCCGACCTGCCCCGCCCCGCCCCCGACTTCACCCTGCCCGCCGATGACGGAACACAGGTGACGCTGTCCGGTCTCCGGCCCGCACCCGTCGTCCTGTTCTTCTATCCCCGCGACAATACCTCCGGCTGCACGAAAGAGGCCCGGGGCTTTTCGGCGCTGCGCTCCGATTTCGACGCCGCCGGGATCAAGATATTCGGTATCTCCAAAGACAGCCTCGCAAGCCATGAGAAATTCCGCGACAAGCAGGATCTGACGATCCCGCTGCTGTCCGACGAGAACGACACCGTCTGCGAGGCATTCGACGTCTGGAAGGAAAAGAAGATGTACGGCAAGACCTTCATGGGCATCGAACGCTCGACGTTCCTGATCGACGGCACCGGGCAGATCGTGGCCGAGTGGCGCAAGGTCAAGGTCGATGGCCATGCCGACGAGGTTCTCGCGGCCGCGAAGGCTCTCTGAATGCCCCAGACCCTCGCCGAAATGGCCACCGACGTTCTCACCTGCGCCGATGGCCGTGAAAAGACCGCGCTGTCGCACCGACATGCCGCTTCGTGGTTTGCCGCGCGCGACGCGGACACGCCCATTCCGCTGGGTCATGCCGAGCCGCCGCTGCGCCCAGCGCGGCCCGCACGCCCCGAACTGCGCGACCCGCGCGACGTGCCCAAGCGCAAACCCGGAAGCGTCCAGGGCCGGATCGCGCTCCTGCATGCCGTCGCCCATATCGAGTTGAACGCGGTCGATCTGCACTGGGACATCATCGCGCGCTTTACCGATATCCCGATGCCAGCCGGATTCTATGACGACTGGGTCAGGGCGGCGGATGAGGAATCGAAACATTTCAACCTGGTGTGCGATTGCCTCGAGGACATGGACAGCAATTATGGCGCCCTGCCCGCCCATGCCGGCATGTGGCGCGCGGCCGAGGACACCGCTGAAGACATCATGGGCCGCCTTGCGGTCGTGCCCATGGTGCTCGAGGCACGCGGCCTCGACGTGACGCCCGGCATGATCGAGATCTTCCGCAAGGCCGGCGCGGATCGGGCCGTGGCCGCGCTCGAAACCATCTATGCCGAAGAGGTGGGGCACGTCGCCTACGGGTCGAAGTGGTTTCACTTCCTGTGCGGACGGCACGACATCGACCCGCGCGACGAATTCCACCGCCTCGTGCGGCATTATTTTCGCGGACCGCTCAAGCCCCCCTTCAACGCCGAGAAGCGCGCCGAGGCCGGATTGCCGCCCGACTTCTACTGGCCTCTGGCAGACGAGACCCCGAAAAAGCATCGGCCGCGTTGAGCAAGCCCTTCAATATCGGCGGTTTTTCGCCGGAATTCGGCGCAACCCCACGTCACGGCGCATTCAGCCGGTCAAAGGCGTTGCCCTCACGAATCCGCCCCGATAATCACGAGATGGTCATGCTTTTCGGAGGATGGCCAAGATGGGATGAGACAGGGGACAGGAACTCGTGAGATCACGACTGGCAATTCGCGTTCATTCGCTTCTCGAACGTTACTTTCCCGAACGACGCGTCTTCCTGCGGTCCGACAAGGATACAAAGTTCATCCGCCTGCGCCCGCATGTGCAGATCGCCGCGGCCGTCGGAAGTGTCACCCTCGTGGCATGGGCGATCGTCGCCACCGCGATCCTGCTGATGGACTCGATCGGATCGGGCAATTTCCGCGAGCAGGCCAAGCGCGACCAACGCATGTACGAGGCCCGGCTGAACCACCTGGCCAGCGAACGCGACGCCCGCGCCGACGAGGCGCTGGCCGCACAGGAGCGGTTCAATTCGTCGCTCGAACAGATCTCGCGCATGCAATCGCAACTGCTTGCCTCCGAGGTGCGCCGTCACGAGCTCGAAACCGGGATCGACGTGATCCAGACCACCCTGCGCCGTGCAATGAAGGAACGTGATTCCGCCCGCGCAGCCGAGGAAGAGCTGCGCCTTGCGCTGGCGGAAAACCCCGGCAACGACACGCTGGGAAGCGCCGATGGCCCGAGCGAAAGCGCGTTCGACATGCTCGCCATGGTGCTCTCGGAAACCGCCGCCGAACGCGACAAGATCATGGCCGATGCCCGCGACGCGATCGCGCAGGCCGAAGAGATGGAATTCGAAATCCGCCTCATGCAGGATCAGAACGAGCAGATCTTCCGCCAGCTCGAAGAGGCGATGGCCGTCTCGGTCGAGCCTCTCGACAAGATGTTCCGCTCGGCCGGGCTCGACACCGACAACATCATCGACCAGGTGCGCAGCGGCTATTCCGGCCAGGGCGGACCGCTCACCCCGCTGACTTTCTCCACCAAGGGCGAAGAGCCGTCACCGGACGCGATGCGCGCCAACCGTATCCTCAACCAGATGGACCAGCTCAACCTTTACCGCATCGCCGCCGAAAAGGCGCCCTTTGCCGTGCCGGTCAAGGACGCCTACCGCTTCACCAGCGAGTTCGGGTATCGGCGCGATCCGAAAACCGGCGGGCGGCGCCTGCATGAGGGGGTCGATTTCGCCGGTCCTGTCGGCACCCCGCTCCATGCCACCGCCGATGGCGTGGTCACCCATGCCGGCTGGAGTTCGGGCTATGGCCGCCTGGTCAAGATCAAGCACGATTTCGGAATCGAGACCCGCTATGCCCACCTGTCCAAAATCAACGTGAAATCCGGACAAAGAGTCTCGCGTGGCGACCGGATTGGTGATATGGGGGCTTCCGGACGTGTGACCGGACCGCATCTTCACTACGAAGTCCGCATCGGCGGCAAGGCCGTCAACCCAATGACCTACATCAAGGCTGCAAACGATGTTTTCTAAGAGCAAGATCAACGAGCCCGGCCCGAAAGCGCCGGAAACACCGAAACCGAGCCAATCCGGCGAAGCGGAATCTGGCGGCGCCAAGCAGGCGGCGGCGAGCGATTACCGCGCCTCGGCCCCCAAGGCCAAGCCGCCCGCATCGGTTCTGTCCTCGGACCTGCACATCACCGGCAACCTCAAGACGACCGGCGATATCCAGATCGAGGGCACCGTCGAAGGCGACATCCGCGCGCATCTGCTGACCGTCGGCGAAGGCGCCACCGTCAAGGGCGAGGTGGTGGCCGATGATGTCGTGGTGAATGGCCGGATCGTGGGCCGCGTGCGTGGTTTGAAGGTGCGCCTCACCGCCACGGCCCGGGTCGAAGGCGATATCATTCACAAGACCATCGCGATTGAATCGGGCGCCCATTTCGAGGGTTCGGTGCAACGACAGGATGATCCGCTGTCCGGGGGAAAGTCGCAGGCGGCCCAGACGCCGCAGTCCGCGGCCAAACCGAACACCGCGTCACAGGCAGCCCCGGCCAAGCCCAGTTCGTGACGCGCCGCGGCTCGCTCTGATAGGTCATCCAGGGGGCGCCTGACCGGCGCCCTCGGTCATTTTGCAAGGCCGCGCCGTTCGAGTTCGGCCACCGTCATCGGCAAACGCTCCGGGCGATCCCGCACTTCGAGAATCAGCCGCGGCGCGGCCGGCGAACGCGCAAGCGCCGCGAACACCGCCGCCCACGGCACACAGCCCTCCCCCGGATGCCAGTGCCGGTCGGCATAGCCATCGGCATCCTGCACATGCACATGGCCCAGATGCGCGCCCGCCTCGGCGATGAAATCGACCACCGGCGGTGCGCCATAGCGGCCATGCGCCAGTTGCGCGTGCCCGGTGTCGATCGACAGCTTCAGGTTCGGATGTCCGATCCGCGCCACCACGTCATTGCGGTCCCGCGGGTCGGTATCGTCGATGTTCTCCAGCATGAGGTCACACCCGATCTCGCCCGCCCGCGCCAGCACCGGGGCAAGGCAGGCCGCCATCGCATCCAGCATCTGGCCATGCAGCTCGGCATAATTGCGCCGGTTGAGAAGGTGCCAGTATGTGAAGGGGCTGTGCACCACCATATGCGTCGCCTCCAGCGCCTCGGCGATCTCCAGTGCCTTGAGCATCCGGGCCTGGATGATCCCGCGGATATCCGGGTCCGGGTTGGACAGGTCGAGCCCGAAAAACGGCCCGTGAATGCCGCGTGCCCCGTTATGACCCTCCAGCGCCGCGCGATACGATTCGATCAGCGGCCCGGGATCACCCGCGATCACCTCGGGCATCACGAAATCCTGTATCTCGATGGCGCGGCCCGGTTCGAAAATCCAGTCGCGCAGCACATCGAGATCGGCGCGCCGGATCGCCACGCCAAGCATTGGAAGGCTCATGTCACGGTCTCCTTTTCATGTCATTTGATACCCG
>NZ_JAWLDS010000073.1:0-15219 GCF_041686535.1 Aquicoccus sp.
GCCCCAGCCCCTCGGCCCAGGCCCACACATCGCCCGGCCCGAACGCCTCGAGCATCGGGCGCAGCACCCCGGCCCGTGTGCCATAGGCGGAAAGGAATGACTCGAACGGCGCGTCCTTGGTCAGGTTCAACCCGGACTTGCCCGCCATCAGGAACTTGCGCCCGGCCGAGGGTTTCGCCTCGGCCACCATCACCGACAACCCCGCCCGCGCCAGCGCCTCGGCCGCCATCAGCCCGGCCGGCCCGGCCCCGATGACCAGCGCATGGCTCATGTGGCGGTCTCCGGCCCGCAAGGCCCGGGACACGCGGCCCATTGCACGATTTCCGGCCGGCTTTCCATTCGCGCCCCTCATCCGTAAACTCGGGCATCCTTTGCCGATCGACCCGCCCTGCGCAAGAGGCCCAATGCCTGAGACCGATCCGATCTGCCCGCTCTGCGACCGGCCCATCCCCGCCGATGTCCCGCAGAGCCGTCACCACCTCGTCCCGCGCCTGCGCGGCGGCAAGGGCGGCGAGACGGTGCTCCTGCACCAGATCTGTCACAGCGAGATCCACGCGACCCTGTCGGAAACCGACCTGGCGCGCGATTACGACACCATCACCGCCCTGCGTGCCCATCCGCGGCTGGCGGCCTTCGTGGCATGGGTGCAGAAACGCCCGCCCGGGTTCAGGTCGAAGACACCGGGAAAGCGACGGGTGCGCGGTCGCTGACGGGCAAGGGGGCTTGCATTTGCCGCGAGTTCGGTTTTCCTGGGGAAATGGTGAAGCTGGTTCTACTGCACAAGGCCAACTCGATCTACGACGACGAACCGGATTCAGTATATGACTTCCCGCGTGCGTATCTGAAGGCTGTACGTGAGGCTGTTGGCGATTGGGTGATCTACTATGAGCCCGTCAAAGCCGGCCCAAGGGGCTATTTTGCTGTGGCGCGCATTTCCGACATTATCGAGAAACCGGGTACCGATGGGCGTTACTTGGCTAGGATCGAGCCGGGTAGCTTCCTGCCGTTTGACCGAGAGATCCCACGCTTGCTAGAGGGTCGCCCGCTCGAAACGGCACTCACCGAACCTGATGGATCACCGAAGAAGGGTGGCGCGGTTCAGCGCGCGGTTCGGCGCCTGCCAGAGTCCGATTTTGCTCGCATCGTCAATCTTGGCTTGCCACAGGACCTGGAACGGATGGAGGCAATGCGATATGATCCCAAAGCGCCCGTATTCCAGGACGAAGCATTGACATTTGAGCGGCCGGTGATCGAGCGGCTGACCCGACGTCCATACCGCGATATCGCGTTTCGCAGAAAGGTGCGCGAGGCTTATGGGCATCGCTGTGCGATGTCCGGCCTTCAACTGCGCAACGGCGGTGGTCGTCCTGAAGTTCAGGCCGCGCATGTCCGGCCTATTGAGCAAAGGGGAAGCGATTCGGTCCGAAACGGGCTGGCCCTGTCCGGAACGCTGCATTGGATGTTCGACCGCGGTTTGATCTCGGTGGCCGACGATTGCGCGACCATTCTCATTTCTCGCAACAAGGTGCCCAATGAGGTGGTTGATCGTCTCATTCATCCCGGTGGAAAGCTGATTCCGCCTCTTGATCCGCGCGATGCACCGCACCCGGCCAACCTTGACTGGCATCGCGAACATGTCTTCGGCCAAGCGGTACTCGACGAGGCCATGCCTTGGGATCAGGGCGTTTCGTGAACTTGCTGACCTATTCCGCGTGAACGGGCGGATCATGCCCCCTATTCTGAAACGGTGGCCTCCGGGCCGATGCCATTGGGCAAGACCTGCAATCGTGGCAAGGGGGCTTTGCCCCCTCTGGCTTCGCCATTCACCCCCAGAGTATTTGACCGCAAGATGAAGGGCCGGGTCAGGGCGTCGCGGACCGCGTCAGCGCGGGATCAGGGTCTTGATGGCATGGGCGATCTCGGGGTCCTGTGCGATGGTGTCGGCGGCGATGCTCCGGGCCGCGTCCATGAGGGCGTCACCCTCCACGATCCGGTCGATCAGGCCCATGCGCAGCGCCTCCTCTGCCTCGATCTTCTGCCCGCCCATCAGGATCAGCTTGGCGCGTGCCGGACCGATCAGCGCGGCCATGCGGGCCGGATCGGAGGGTTGCGGCAGGAAGCCGAGCTTCATCACCGGGTAGAAGACTCTGGCCCCCGGCACTGCCAGCCGCAGGTCACAGGCCAGCGCCATGCCCATCGCGCCCCCGGCCAGCGTGCCGTTGAGCGCGGCGATCGACAGCCCCGGCAGCGCCGCGATGGCGCCCGAAAGCCGCTCCCAGAGCGGGCTCGTGGCCAGCCCCGCCTTCGCCGCCTCGAGATCGGCCCCCGCGGAAAAGACCTTGCCCCGCCCGGTCAGGATCAGCGCGCGTGCCTCCTGCGCCGCCTCGGCAATGGCGATCAGCTCTTCGAGCATCGCGGCGGTGAGCGAATTGGCCTTGTCGGGCCGATTAAGCGTGACGGTCCACAATCCGCCGTCTTTCGCCAGCTCGATCATGCCACGCCGATCCGGCGGCGCACGGCCTCGTCGCGCAGGGAAACCTCCTCGCCCAGGAATTCGTCGGCATCCGGACCGCACATCCACATCAGGCACCTGGCGGGCCACTCGGGGGGGATGTGATCCTCCCATTCCATCGTGCTCACCGGGTTGATGCCACTGGCCTTGATCTCGCGCTGCATCTGCGTGGCCACGGTGCCGGGCGACAGCCCCATGATGCGCAGCCCCTTGCCCGCGCCTTCGAGATGTGCCGAGCGGGTCAGCATTGCCGCGCCGGCCTTGGAGGCGCAGTAATGCGACCAGCCTTCGAGCGGGCTATGTGCCGCGCCCGAGCTGATGGTGATGATCGTGCCGCCGCCGGCTTTTTCCATCACCGGCATCGCCGCGCGCATCCCGTGATAGACCCCCTTGAGGTTGATATCTATCGCGTGGCCCCAGCCTTCGGGGTCCGAGGCGTCGAGCGGCGAAATCGGCTCGATCACCCCGGCATTGCCGATCAGGATGTCGAGACCGCCAAACGTGCTTACCGCCAGATCGACGGCGGCCTGCATGTCCGCGAACCGGCTCACGTCACAGGCCACGGCGCGCGCATTGGCCCCGATCTCGTCGGCGATGCGGGCGGTGTCGGTCTCGGTGCGGGCCGCCAGCACGACCTGCGCGCCCTCATGCGCGAAAAGCCGCGCCGCCGCTTCGCCTATGCCGCGGCTCGCGCCCGTGATCAGTACGGTTTTTCCTGTCAAGTGGGTCATTCACGTCTCCCTGTTCCATCCCGTCCAGTGGTAAACCTCCCGCGGGCTGCGGTCCAGCGTGACCGAGGGTTGATTCTCGGACCGTGAACCCCGAGAGTTGATAACGAGATTTCAAAAGAGGACAGTCAGATGTCGAACTTCAGGATGCTATGCGGTACGACCGCGATGATCGGTTTCACGTCGGGTTCGGTCGCGCTGGCCGACGTGACCTCCGATCAGGTCTGGAATGATTGGAAAAACTATTTCGAAACATTTGGTTACGAGGTGACGGCGACCGAGGTGCAGGAGGGTGACACGCTGTCGGTGCGCGACATGCGCATGACCATGCCCTTGCCCGAGGACGAAGGCACGGTGGCGATCACGCTGGGCCAGGTCGGGTTCGTCGATCGTGGTGATGGCACGGTGTCGGTCGAACTGCCCTCGCCGGTGCCGGTGGTGGTCGACGTTGAACCCGATGGCGAGGACCCGGTGAAGGTAAGTCTCGACTATAGCAGCAGCGGTTTCGAGATGGTCGCGGCAGGCGCCCCTGACGAGATCACCTATACCTATTCCGCCGACGAGCTGCGCGCCCGCCTGAACGAGATCATCGCCGAGGGCGAAGTCAAGGAGATCGGGACGGCGGAGCTGACGATCGGGGATGTGCGCGGCTCGTCGTTGACGAGGATCGGCGATGTGCGCGAACTGGCCCAGGTGATGAGCACCGGCGCCGTCGCCTACATGTTCGATTTCGTCAATCCCGACGACAGCGACGAGTTTCTCAACCTCACCGGCGGCATGGACCGGATGAATTTCGACGGCACCGCCACCTATCCGATCGAGGGCGGTTTCGACTCCGAGGATGTGAATGCGATGCTGCAGGCGGGGTTCGGCTTCGATGGCGAATTTTCCTACCAGGGCGGGCGAATGGATCTGGAGTTCGACGACGGCAGCGATCAGCTCAAGGCCCAGACATCGACCGGGTCGGGCGTGTTCGCGGTCGGAATGTCACCCTCGGGGCTGAAATACGACGTCATGTCGCGCGGGTTGACCGCCGCGTTCGAGGCCGCGGACCTGCCCTTTCCCGTCGATTTCGCCTTTGAAGAAATCGCGCTCAAGCTGCTGATGCCGTTGCAGAAATCCGACGAGGTACAGGATTTCGCGATGGGCCTCACGCTGGGCGATTTCACCATGTCCGACATGATCTGGGGCAGGATCGATCCCGAGGGCGAACTGCCGCGTGACCCGGCCACCATCGCGCTTGACCTCTCGGGCAGGGGCAAGCTTGCCTTCGACCTGTTCGACCCCGAAGAGATGGAGGCGGTCGAGCGTGGCGAGATCGAAATGCCCGGCGAGATCGAGCGGCTCGATCTCAACCGGCTCGAAGTCACCGCCGCGGGTGCGTCGCTCACCGGTGAGGGCGGTGTCGATGTCGATTTCCCGACCGTGATGATGACACAGGGCATGCAGGGAACCGAGGGCACGATCCAGTTGCGCCTGACCGGGGCCAACGGCCTCATGGACACGCTGGTCGGGATGGGCCTCGTGCCCGAGGAACAGGTCATGGGCGCGCGCATGATGCTCTCGATGTTCGCCGTCCCCGGCGAGGGCGAGGATGTGCTCACCTCCACGATCGAGGTCGAAAACGACGGGCAGGTTCTGGCCAACGGTCAACGGGTCAAGTAACCCGGCTTGCTTTTCCCGCCATGAGGCGGGCAGGGGCCGTCGGAGCGATCCGGCGGCCCTTTTGACCCGGGCGGGCTTGCACCGGGCGCGCGGTCTGTCTACCTGAACCCGATGCAGGAGGCCGAACCATGACCCAATCTCTGGAAACCCTCACCCGCGCGCTTCTCGACGCCGCGAAAAAGGCCGGGGCCGAGGCCGCCGATGCCATGGCCGTGGACGGCCGGGCCGTCTCGATCGACGTGCGTGCGGGGCAGCTGGAACAGGCCGAGCGTGCCGAGGGCAC
This sequence comes from Aquicoccus sp., assembly GCF_041686535.1. Lineage (NCBI taxonomy): Bacteria > Pseudomonadati > Pseudomonadota > Alphaproteobacteria > Rhodobacterales > Paracoccaceae > Aquicoccus > Aquicoccus sp. The sequence goes on from NZ_JAWLDS010000073.1 coordinate 5,189, forward strand.
CGACCTGGGCCTGCGGGTGATCATGGGCCGGCGACAGGCGGTGGTGTCTGCCTCCGACATTCGTCCCGAGACCATGGCCGAGATGGCCGAACGCGCCGTCGCCATGGCACGCGAAGCACCCGAAGACCCGCATGTCGGGCTGGCCGATCCGTCGCAGATCGCCCGCGACTGGGACATTGCCGCGCTCGAACTCTGTGACCCTGCGCCCGAGCCGGACCCTGCCGCGCTTGAGAACGATGCCCGCACGGCCGAGGCTGCCGCGCTCGCGGTCAAGGGCGTGACACAGGTGCAATCGGCCAGCGCCGGCTATTCCGCGCGTCGCGTTCACCTTGCCGCGACCAACGGCTTTTCCGGCGGCTACGCGCGCACCGACCGCTCGCTCTATGCGGTGGCGATCGCGGGCGAGGGCCGCGCGATGGAGCGCGAACATGACGGCGACTCGCGCATCTTCCAGGGCGATCTGCGCAGCGCAGAGGAGATCGGGCAAACGGCGGGCGAACGCGCCGTGGCCATGTTCGGCGCGCGCAAACCGCCCACCGGGGCCTGGCCGGTGCTTTTCGACGAACGGATTGCCGCGTCGCTTGCCGGGCATCTTCTGGGCGCGGTGAACGGGGCCTCCATTGCAAGGGGCGCGTCCTTCCTGCGCGACGATCTGGGAAAACTGATCCTGCCCGACGGGCTGTCGCTCATCGAGGACCCGCACCGCCCCCGCGTCACCGGTTCGCGCCCTTTCGATGCCGAAGGGCTGCCGACACGCAAACGTGCCATCGTGGAAAACGGTGTGCTCACGGGCTGGACGCTCGATCTCGCCACTGCCCGCAAGCTGGGGATGCAAAGCACTGCCAACGCCGCGCGCGCCACCGGCGGCGGGCCGTCGCCCAGCCCCTGGAACGTGGCGCTGACGCAAGGCGCGCAAAGCCGCGAAGAGCTGATGGCCGAGATGGGCACCGGGCTTCTGGTGACGTCGCTCATCGGCTCGACCATCAACCCCAATACCGGCGATTATTCGCGCGGCGCCTCGGGCTTCTGGGTCGAGAACGGTCAGATCGCCTACCCGGTCAACGAATGCACCATCGCGGGCAACCTGCGCGAGATGTTCGCCACGCTGCGGCCCGCCAACGACGCGCGCCCGTGGCTGTCGCGGGTGGTGCCGTCGATCCTGGTCGAGGGGCTGACGCTTGCCGGAGAATGACCTCGCCCTGCTGATCCATGTCGCGCGCGAGGCGGGGCGGATCTCCACCGGCTATTTCGGTGGCCCCTACACCTCCGAGGACAAACCCGGCGGTGCCGGCCCCGTGACCGAGGCCGACCTTGCCGTCAACGTGATGCTTCAGGAAACGCTTTGCGCGCTGCGCCCCGCCTATGGCTGGCTGTCGGAGGAGAGCGAGGACAGCGCGGTTCGGCTCGGGCACGAGCGCGTCTTCATCGTCGATCCGCTCGATGGCACCCGCAGCTTCATCAACGGTGACAAGACATGGGCCCACGCGCTCGCGGTCGTCGAGAACGGACAGCCCATCGCCGGGGTGGTCTATCTGCCGCTCAAGGACCGGCTCTATGCCGCCGCGCGCGGGCAGGGGGCCACGCTCAACGGTGCGCCGATCCGCGTGTCGGGCCGCGAGGACCTGACCGGGGCCTCGGTGCTGGCCGCCCGCCCTGCGCTCGATGCCCACCACTGGAAAAACGGCGCGGTCCCGCCCGTCACCCGCGCCCATCGCCCCTCGCTCGCCTATCGCCTGGCACTGGTTGCCGAAGGGCGGCACGACGCGATGCTGACCCTGCGCGACAGCTGGGAATGGGACATCGCCGCGGGCGCGATCATTCTCGAAGAGGCCGGCGCGCGCGTCACAGACCGCCACGGCGCGCCGCTGCGCTTCAACAACGCCCATCCACAGGTCGCGGGCGTGGTGGCCGGTGCGCCCGGGGTGCAGCGCGCATTGCAGGCGGCGCTGGCGTGAGGGTGGGTTTTCCGCGAAGAATCTGACGTATCTCGGGTTTTGACGGGAGGGCAGCACAGGGCCGCAGGCGGGTGCTCACACCGGCAGCGCTAGGCAGTTTCTCTTGCAACTTTATCCCCTGGCCGAAGTGACGCGCAGTCCATCGAAAGCACCCGGCCGGGGGGCGGCCCCTCTCGGCAGACTTTTCTGCGAAAAATCGCCTGCCGGGCATTGGTGTGCTGCCCGGGCGGCTGCGCCGCTGTTCCGGGCAGGTAAACTGTTTCGATGCAACATACGTTGAAGAACCGCCATGCGATGGGGATGCGCCATTCCCCCTCACACCTTTTCCGCAATCTTCTTCTTCCACTCCGCCGGGCCGGTCCGGTGGATCGAGTTGCCGGCCGTGTCCACCGCCACTGTCACCGGCATGTCCTCGACCTTCAATTCGTAGATCGCCTCCATGCCAAGGTCTTCGAACGCGACCGGTTTCGCCGCCTTGATCGCCTTCGAGACGAGATAGGCCGCGCCCCCCACCGCGATCAGGTAGGCCGCCTTGTGCTTCGCAATCGCCTCCAGCGCCACCGGCCCGCGCTCGGCCTTGCCGACCATCAGCTTGAGCCCCGTATCGGCCAGAATCCGGTCGGTGAACTTGTCCATCCGGGTCGACGTCGTGGGCCCCGCAGGCCCGATCGCCTCGTCGCCCACCGCGTCCACGGGGCCCACGTAATAGATCGCCTTGCGGCGCAGATCGACGGGCAGCGCCTCACCCCGGTCCAGCATCTCGATCATCCGCTTGTGCGCCGCGTCGCGGCCCGTGTAGAGCGTGCCAGACAACAAAAGCGTTTCCCCCGGCGTGAGGCTCGCCAGCACCTCATCCGTCAGGTTGTCTAGGTCGAGCTTGCGGCTCTGCGCTCCTGCCGCATCGAGCAGGATATCGGGGTAGAGGTCCATGTTTGGCGGCGTGAACTCCGCCGGCCCAGACCCGTCGAGCGTGAAATGCACATGCCGCGTCGCCGCACAATTCGGGATGAGCCCGACCGGGAGCGACGCCGCATGGGTCGGGAAACTCTTCACCTTCACGTCCAGAACGGTCGTCACCCCGCCCAGCCCCTGCGCCCCGATCCCAAGCGCGTTGACCCGCTCGTAAATCTCGCAACGCAATTCCTCGGTCCGGTCCTTTGGCCCGCGACGCAAGAGGTCCGCCATGTCGATCGGCTCGGACAGCGCCTGCTTGGCCAGCGCCATCACCCGGTCGGCATTGCCGCCCACCCCGATCCCGAGGATGCCCGGCGGGCACCATCCTGCGCCAAGGCTCTCGACCGTCTCGACCACCCAGTCGGCGACATTGCCGCTCGGGTTGAGCGTGGTGAACTTGGCCTTGTTCTCCGACCCGCCGCCCTTGGCCGCGACCTCGACCTCGACGGTGTCGCCCGCGACCATCTCGACGCTCAGCATGCAGGGCGTGTTGTCGCCCGAATTCCTGCGCGCGCCGAACGGATCGACCACAACGCTCGCGCGCAGCGGGTTGGTGTCGCGCTGGTATCCGCGCCGCGTGCCCTCGTCACAGATTTCCTGCAACGACCGCTTGAGTTTCAGCGGCGCCTCGACCCCCACCTTGACGTGGATATTGGCCGCGCCCGTGTCCTGGCAGATCGGGCGGCGGCCCATCGCGCACATGCGCGAATTGACGAGGATCTGCGCCATCGCGTCCTTCGCGCCCTTGTTCTGCTCGCGCGCCCAGGCCGCGCTCATCGCCTCGACGAAATCCGCCGGGTGGTAATAGGAAATGAATTGGAGCGCCTCGGCGATGCTATCGATCAGGTGCTCTTCGGTAATGGCGGGCATGGTCCGGTCTCCCTGCTGGCTTCGGTCCGCCTTCTAGCAAGGATCGCGCGCAAGGTAAGCCGCAAAATGGTGTGCCGTCGCATACCGCCACCGCCCGCCCGAAGGATCAGCCGTAGAGTGCCCGCATTTGCTTGAATGACAACAACCTGTGGTCCTTCTCGTCCCAGAGCTTGAGCCGCACATTGCCGAGGCTTTCCCGGATCGTCATGCGGTTGCTCGCCGCCAGCACCGGATGATCGCGCAGCACATCGGGCAACCGATAGAACGGGATCCGGCTATAGAGATGGTGGACATGGTGAATGCCGATATTGGCGCTCAGCCATTGCAGGACCGGCGGCAGCACGTAATGCGAGCTGCCATGCAGCGCGGAATCGTGCAATTGCCAATGCGCGTCATCCTGCCACTCGGTGCTTTCGAACTGGTGTTGCACGTAGAACAGCCAGATCCCTGCCGTTGCCGCGATCAGCGTGCTGGGCAGGAAGATCAGCAAGAGCGGCATCACTCCGCCGAAATACCAGATCAGTCCCAGGCCGACGAGAATAGCCAGGTTGGTCAGCATCGCGCTCAGCCAATAGCGACTTTGCCTCATCAACCCGAGCGGCAGGCGGTTCTGGACCAGGAAAAGCCAGGCCGGGCCAAGCCCGAACAGGATCAGCGGGTGGCGATAGATACGATAGCGCAGTCGCGCCAGCGGCGATGCGCTGCGGTATTCCTCGACCGTCATCGTGTGCACGTCGCCCATGCCCCGCCGGCCGAGATTGCCCGAGGTGCTGTGATGCACCGAATGGGTGCGCCGCCAGACATCATAGGGGGTGAGCGTCAGCACCCCGATCACCCGTCCGATCCAATCGCTGACGTTTCGGCTGTGAAAGAACGACCCGTGGCCGCAATCATGCTGGATCGTGAAAAGCCGCAGCAGGAACCCGGCATTGAGGCAGGAGAGGGCGAAGGCCAACAGGTAGCTCACCGAGAGCGCCCACCACGCCAATGCCCAGAGACCCAGGAAAAGCCCCGCGGTCAGGCCAAGCTCGAAGGTGCTGCGCCCGATGTCGGGGTCGCGGTAGCGCGCCAGAACCTTCACCCAGTCGCGCGCATCGCGTGGACCGGTGGCGGGGCTCATGTCGGGGCTGGGGGTCTCTGCTGTCGTGATCTGGGTGCTTGCCTCTCGGAGGGTCTGGTCGCGGGTCATCGGCCTCGGTTTTCTTGTCATTGGATCATGCCCGGATACCTGACAGATTCCGCATGGCAAGTGAAATATCCGATTATGACGAAAACGACGCAGTTGCGCGGCAAATCGTGATGACCCGAGGACGACCACCCACCGTCGTGGCGGATGCGGCGGCCAGCCCCTGGCCCGCCGCCGCGCCGGTCTCACTTGTCCAGGTCCTCGGGCAGGACGAGGTTGAGGATGATGGCCAGCCCCGCCGAGGGCAAGAGCCCGCTGGTCAGCAGGATCTGCGCCGTGCGTGGCAGGTGCTGCAACGCCTCCGGCACCAGTTGCAGGCCGAGACCCACCGAAAGAGCGGTGGCAAATATCACCATGTTGCGCCGGTTCCAGGTCACGTCCGAAAGCATGTTGATCCCCGAGGCCGCGACCATGCCGAACATCACGATCACGCCCCCGCCCAGCACATGCTCGGGCATGGTGCGGATCATCGCGCCTACGACCGGCATGCAGCCCGCGACGATCAGGAACACGGCCCCGATGGTCACGACATGGCGGCTCATCACGCCGGTCATGGCGACAAGGCCGACGTTCTGGCTGAACGATGTGTTGGGCAGCCCGCCAAAGACGCCGCCCACGGCCGTGCCCACACCATCGGCGAATGTCGCGCCCGAGATTTCGCGGTCCGTGGCTTCGCGCCCGGCGCCGCCCTTGGTGATGCCGTTGACATCGCCCACCGTCTCGATCGCCGAGACCACGGCCATGAAACACATGCCGATCACGATGGCCCAGTTGATCTCCCAGCCATACTTGAACGGCATCGGCACCTCGAACCAGGCGGCGTTGCCGACGGTGTCGAAACTCACCTGCCCCATGACCAGCGCCACGGCATATCCCGCGAGAATGCCCAGGAACACCGCCGCGATCGAGATGAAACCCCGGGCAAAGAACTTGAGCGCCAGCGTGACCACCACCACGACCAGCGCCGGCAGCCAGTATTGCAGCGTGCCGAACCCCGCGGCCAGCCCCGCGCTGCGTTCGTCCGGTTCGACCGGCACCTGCGCGGCACCTGCCGCCGATTGCAGATGGACGGCGTTGTATCGCAGAACCCCGCCCGCCGAATACTGGATGCCCACCTTGACCAGCGCCAGCCCGATCATCAGCACGATCAGCCCGGTCACCAGCGGCGGCAGGGCAAAGCGGATGCGCCCGACGAAGAAGCCAAGGCAGAAATGGAAGATGCCGCCCAGCACCACGCCCGTCATCAACCCGCCGAGCCCCGCCGTGCCCAAACCTGCCACCGCCGGGATCATGATCGGCACGAACGCAAACGACGTGCCCTGCACGATCGGCAGGCGCGCACCCACCGGCCCCATGCCGATGGTCTGGATCAGCGTCGCGACCCCGGCAAAGAGGATCGACATCTGGATCATGTAGCTCATGTCGGGAAAGCCGAGCTCCCCCTGGTCCGAGCCGAACCCGATCCCCGCGGCGCCCGCGACGATGATCGCCGGCGTCACGTTCGACACGAACATCGCCAGCACGTGCTGGATGCCCAGCGGCACCGCCCGTGCCAGCGGTGGCATGTAGTCCGGGTCGCGCAGCTGTTCCTGTGTTCCGATCGACGTCGTTGCCATGTCTGTCTCCTCTCCTGTTGTCCGGCCGCTCTCTGCCGGCGGCCTATAGCATTTTGTGCCGACGGGATTCGGCTGACGCCCACCGCGAGGGCAGCGCCCGCCCCGGGGTGGGTGCAAAGCGCCTGCCCATGGGGCGGGTCGGGCGCTGCCCGTACTGCAAGCAGCCCGGGCGGATTGAACTTGATCGTGTGCAACCCATCCTAGAGGTCCACCATGATCGGCGGCTCCAATGCATGTTCTTCCAAGTTCGCACCGTCCCCGATCCGGTCCACCACCGCGAACAGCCCCGGATCATGCAGCGGCGTCAGGACCCCGTGCCAGGTGCCGCGATGGAAATTCACCCCCTGGTCGCCGCCCGCGACAAAGGCCCGCGGTGCGCCCGGGCGCCCGCCCGCATCCGGTGCCACGATCACCAGCCACTCCCGCCCATGCATCGGCAGGAACGCCTGGCTGCCCTCCGGGTGCCGCTCCAGCAGGTCGAGCCGATAGGGCAGGCTCCGCGCCTCGGCGAGGAACATCGAAATCCCGGCCTGCCCGCCGGGTCCGAAATCGAGCCGCGCACGGTCGTGCCAGCGCCCGCATTTCCCGCGATTGATGATCCGGTCGGGCTCGCCGCGCGCCTCGAGCACGTCGCCGAAGGGCGCGAACGCCGCCGCGGTCAGCGGTTCGGCCGTAATCCCGATCATCCGCCCACCCTGAGCGGCACATGCCGGTTCACGTCCTTGTAAAGCAGGTAGCGGAAATCCTCGTCGCCCTTCGCGATGCAGGCTTGCGGGCAAAAGGCGCGCAGCCACATGAAATCGCCCGGCCCCACCTCCACCCAATCCTGGTTGAGCAGGTATGTCGCCCGGCCCTGAAGAACATAGATCCCATGCTCCATCACGTGGGTCTCGGCAAAGGGGATGCGCCCTCCGGGCCGGAAAGTCACGATATTGAGGTGGCAATCATGGCGCAGGTCATGCGGCGCGACAAATCGCTGCGTGCCCCACTTGTCGGTGCCGGGCATCCAGTCCACGGCGACATCGCGTTCATTGGTGACAAACGCATCGGGCCGTCCCACCCCCGGCGCCCCGGCCCAGTGTTTGCGGATCCAGTGAAATCCAAGCGGGTCCGGCCCCGGATTGTGCAGCCACCAATCCGCCCCCGCCGGGATATAGGCATATCCGCCCGGTCCCATCTCGTGCGGCGCACCGTCGATGGTCAGTTGCGCGCGCCCATTGGCCACGAACAGGATCGCCTCCGCGCTTTCGTCCGGCTCGGGCGTGTCGCTGCCGCCGCCGGGCGCCACCTCGACCGCGTATTGCGCGAAACTCTCGGCAAATCCGGTCATGGGCCGCGCAAGGATCCAGGCGCGGGCCCGGGTCCAGCCCGGCAGAAGGCTCGTCACGATGTCGCGCATCGTGATCGCCGGGATCACCGCGTAGGCTTCGGTAAAGACCGCCTTGCCTTCGGGATTTTCCGACTGGTCCGGCAAACCGCCGGGGGGAAAGGCATAGCTCACAACATGTCCTCCAGCCTCAGCCGCGCGATACGCTCGACCTGTTTGCAGGCTTCCTCGAACTCGACCTCGGTCGCATTGGCAATCCGCCGCTCGAACGCGGCCAGAATCCCCGCCTTGTCATGGTCCCGCACCGCGATGATGAAAGGAAAGCCGTGTTTCTCGACATAGGCGGTGTTGAGCTCGCTGAACCGTGCGCGCTCCGCATCGGTCAGCGCATCGAGCCCCGCGCTCGCCTGTTCCGCCGTCGACTCCTCGGTCAGCCGCTGCGCCGCGGCCAGCTTGCCCGCAAGGTCGGGGTGCGCCTTGAGCACGCCCAACCGCTCCTCGGCGCTGGACGAACGGAACATCCGCGCCAGCGCATTATGGAGCCCCGCCGCCCGGTCATGCGCCGGGCCAAGCTCCAGTTCCCAGGCCCGTTCCGCGATCCAAGGGGAATGTTCGAACACCCCGCCAAAGCGCTCGACGAACGCCGCCCGCCCCATCGCGCTGGGCCGTTCGCGCCGCACGTGCGGATGCAGCTCGGCCCAGTGCCGCGCGATGTCGATCCGCCGCGGGCACCACACACCGTCGAACCGCCCGATATAGTCGAGAAACCGCGCCAGCCCGGCAATCTTGCCCGGCCGCCCGATCAGGCGGCAATGAAGCCCCACGCTCATCATCGCGGGGCGGCCTTCCTTGCCCTCGCGATAAAGCGTGTCGAACGCGTCGCGCAGGTAGGAATAGAACTGCGCGCCGGTGATATATCCCGGCGCGGTGGCAAAGCGCATGTCATTGGCTTCGAGCGTATAGGGAATGATCAACTGATCGCGCTCGCCCACTTCCAGCCAATAGGGCAGGTCGTCGTCATAGGTATCGCTGATGTAATCGAACCCGCCTTCCTCGGCGACCAGCCGCACCGTGTTCTCGCTGCACCGCCCGGTATACCAGCCGCGCGGTCGCTCGCCCACGACCTCGGTATGCAGGCGCACCGCCTCGGCAATGGCCGCGCGCTCATCCTCTGGCGTCATTTCCTTGTGCTCGATCCATCTGAGCCCGTGCGACGCGATCTCCCAGCCGGCATCCTTCATCGCCTCGACCTGCTCGGGGCTGCGGGCCAATGCGCTCGCCACGCCATAGATCGTCAGCGGAATGCCCGCCCCCGTGAACAGCCGATGCAGCCGCCAGAACCCGGCCCGCGCGCCATATTCGTAAATCGACTCCATGTTCCAGTGCCGCTTCCCGGGCCATGGCGCCGCCCCGGCGATATCGGAAAGGAACGCCTCGGACCCCGCGTCGCCATGCAGCACGCAATTCTCGCCGCCTTCCTCGTAATTGAGCACGAATTGCACGGCGATCCGGGCCGCGCCCGGCCATTGCGGATCGGGCCGGTCAGCCCCGTATCCGATCATGTTGCGGGGATAACGGTTCATCGGGTTTCCTGTCATGACACGGCCCCTTTTACGGCAGGGATGGTTCATTCGTTATCAAAAAATGACGAAAGGAGTTTTCCATTCGTCGGCTGGGCGGGAAAGCGGGCTGGGCGGTGGGTTTCCGGGTCCCGCCCGAACAGCGCCGCAGGCGCCGGGCGAGCGCCGACCCGGCCCACGGGCTGACGCTTTGGATGGGTTGCACCCCGTTTCAGAAGAGGGGATGGCGCTGTTGGATAAACTGCCTGACGCTGGCGTCGTGAACGCCATCCCCCGTTCCGGCGCTCGCCCTCGTGCTGGTTGGCTCATGTCTGGTCATTCGCGCGTCATATTAATCCTTTGCCTCCTCCTTCGCTCCCACCGCACCCCGGCAGCCGGGTGGCAGCCGTCCGGCAGCCGGGTGTCACCCCCCCCGAATCCATGCCGAAAACCCCCGTTAACCGTGCGGCACGCCACCTTAACCTTCCCCTCGACAGTCGCCCCGCCGGACGTTAGAAAACGCCGGTTATGGCCAAGGAAAAAACCAATCCCAATTACAAGGTG
>NZ_JAWLDS010000074.1:0-15216 GCF_041686535.1 Aquicoccus sp.
AGTTCGGGGGCGGCCACGGGTGTCGCCGCCTGCCGGGTGAAAAAGCGCGGCGGCAATTTCCCGTAGCTGTTGGAGAAGGGAATCGTCAGGGTCATGGGTTAAATATAACCTTGTAGCACATCTTTTCCAGAGGTCCTGGATCCGGCGCGTTCAGGCGATGCGGGTCATCAGGTGAAACCGTTCACGCGGCTTGAAGCCGGCGCGCTCGTAAAGGCGGCGGACGCGGGTGTCGTCGTGGTGCACTTCGAGATGAAGCGCTCTGACCCCGTGTTCGGACAGGGCAGGCAGGAGCGCATGCAATACCTCGGACCCCATGCCCCGGCCACGCACCTTCTCACGTATGAAAAACTCGTCGATGAAACCGTCGATTCCCCCCAGTTCGACCGAATAGCCGAAGGAAATCACGATATAGCCCACCGGCGCGCGGCGTGGCCCGATGAGATAGGCGACACCATGCGGCGTACCGTCAAGCAAGGGTGCGAGGGCGGTGCGGCGGGCGTTTTCGGTCGTCTCGATTTGCGCGAACCCGTGATAGGCCGCGACCATGGGTTCGAGCCGGTCGAGATCATCCGGGCGGGCGAGGTGAAGCATGTTCATGCCTGGGCCGGCCTGTCGCTCAGGGGTGCGTAGGGCCCCGATGTGTCGAAGATGGTCTTGCGTGCTGGCATGGCGCGTCTCCTGTCGTTTGGGCGACAGTGACAACAGTGGACAGGGATGTCCACATGGCGGTGGCCCTTGCGCGGCCCCGTGCCGGAACGAAAAAAGGGGCGCCCGTTGGCGCCCCAAAGGTTTCGACGGGGACTGGGAGGTTACCCGTCGAAGTCGACTTGTTCGATCAGTTTCAGCGCGTCCGGGCGCAGTTTCGCCAGGTCCATCAGGTTGACGTCATCAGGCGTGAAGCTGCCCCAACTGGCCACGAGGTCGGCAGGCTCGGTGCCCGGTGCGATCGGGTATTCATAATTCGCCTCGGCATAGATTTCCTGTGCCGCGGGCGAAGTGAGGAATTCCATCATCGCGAGCGCGTTGTCGCGGTTCGGCGCCGCCTTGGTCATGGCGACCCCGGAGATGTTCACGTGCGCACCCTTGCCACCGATTTCGGGAAAGACGATGTCGACGCTTTCGGCCCAGGCCTGCTGGTCCTCGTTTTCTAGCATCTTGCCCATGTAATAGGTGTTGCCGAGGCTGATGTCGCATTCACCGGCCCAGATCGCCTTGACCTGTGCACGGTCGTTGCCCTGCGGCTTGCGGGCGAGGTTGGCCTTGACGCCTTCGATCCATTCGCGCGTCTTTTCCTCGCCGTGATGGTGGAGCATGGCCGATACGAGTGCCACGTTGTAGGGATGCGTGCCGGAACGGGTGCAGATCCGGTCTTGCCATTTGGGGTCGGCGAGATCTTCGTAAGTCGTGACTTCTCCCTCTTCCACACGGTCCTTGGAGGCATAGACGATGCGCGCGCGCGTCGTCAAACCCCACCAACGGCCCTCGGGATCGCGGTATTGTTCGGGTACGTTTTCAGTGAGCCTGTCAGAGGTGACGGGCTGGGTCAGACCGGCATTCACGACCGCCGCGAGGCGCGAAATATCGACTGTAAAGACCAGGTCAGCAGGTGTTCGTTCGCCCTCTGCTTCGAGCCTCTCGACCATGCCCTTGTCGAGATATGCGACGTTGACCTTGATGCCGGTTTCTTCGGTGAAGGCATCGGTCAGCGGCTGGATCAGTTCCGGCTGTCGATAGGAGTAGATGTTGACTTCTTGTGCGACGGCCGGCGTGGCCGTGATTGCGGCAACAAGTGCGATACGGGCGATCATGTCGTCCTCCATGGATGCTGGTGTCTCTGCGTCCATAAATCTGACTTTTTTTGTCGGGTCAATACCTGTGTAACCTTGTCGGGTATTTTTCGGGACCGCAGTCAGACAACGCTCGGCCGCGTTTCACAGATGGTTGTGTTGGAGGGAATAAGTCGACGACAGCGACCTATGACGCCTTCTTTTCTTCGCGTTTCGCCGCGTTCCAGAGTGCATCCATTTCCGCGAGATCGCTGTCGGAGGGTGTCCGGCCGGAATCGGCCAGGTGGTCCTCGATCCGGCGGAAGCGGCGGGTGAATTTCGCGTTGGCTTTGCGCAGCGCCGATTCGGGCTCGATCCCGAGATGGCGGGCAAGGTTGGCCATGACGAATAGCAGGTCGCCGAACTCTTCTTCGATCTCGGCCTGTCCGAGGCTGTCGCGGGCCTCGTTCAACTCGCTCGCCTCTTCGACGATCTTGTCGATCACGTTGTCGGTCTCAGGCCAGTCGAAGCCGACGCGCGCCGCGCGTTTCTGAAGCTTGACCGCGCGCAGGAGGGCGGGCAGGCCGGTCGCCACCCCGTCGAGCACACCGGTCTGGGCCTTGGCGGCGCGTTCGGCGGCCTTGATGCTTTCCCAGTCGCGGGTTTGCTGATCGGCCGACTTGTCGCGCGATTCGTCGCCGAAAACATGCGGGTGGCGGGCGACCATCTTGTCGGACATGGTGTCGGCAACTTCGTCAAAGGTGAAAAGCCCGGCCTCCTCGGCCATTTGCGCGTGAAAGACCGACTGGAACAGCAGGTCGCCCAACTCGCCTTTCAACTCGTCCCATGCCTGGCGTTCGATGGCATCGGCCACCTCGTAAGCCTCTTCAATAGTGTAGGGCGCAATGCTGGCGAAATTCTGTTCTATGTCCCATGGACAGCCGGTTTCGGGGTCGCGCAGGCGGCGCATGATTTCCAGCAGTCGGGGCATCCCGCCATGGGGGTCGTGGATCAGATCATCATTGGCCATTGCGCAGGGCTCCTTTTTCGGGGTTCTTTGTGCCGGGTGAGAGAAAAGGAGTCCAGACAATGGCCGTGATCAACCGGATTGCAGGGTTTGCCGAGGAAATGGCCGAATGGCGGCGGCATCTGCACATGCACCCTGAACTGGGGCTGGAGTGCCACGAGACGGCGCGTTTCGTGGTCGAGAAACTGCGCGAATTCGGGGTGGACGAGATCCATGAAGGGATCGCCGAAAGCGGTGTTGTCGCGGTGATCGAAGGCAAGGGGCCGGGCCCGGTGACGGGGTTGCGCGCGGATATGGATGCGCTGCCGATGGACGAGGCGACAGGGGCGGAATGGGCCTCATTGGTGCCGGGGCGGATGCATGCCTGTGGCCATGACGGGCATACCACGATGCTTCTGGGGGCGGCCAAGTATCTGGCGGAAAGCAGAAATTTCACGGGTCGAGCGGTGCTGATCTTTCAACCGGCGGAGGAGACCATCGGTGGCGGACGGCTGATGGTGGAAGAGGGGATCATGGACCGGTTCGGGGTGGAAGAAGTCTATGCGCTGCATACCGATCCGTTCGGGGGGCTGGGCGAGTTTCGCACCACCGCTGGTCCGATCATGGCGGCGGTTGATGATTTCGAGATTCACCTGACGGGCACGGGCGGGCATGCGGCCTATCCCGATGCTTGCGTCGATCCGCTGCCGGCGGCGGCGGCCACGCTTCAGGCGTTGCAGACCATCGTGAGCCGCAACCGCCCGCCGCTGGAGGCGCTGGTGGTTTCGGTGACGCAGATTCACGGCGGCTCGGCGATGAATATCGTGCCGGAAAAAGCCTATCTGGCCGGGACAGTGCGCAGTTTCTCGCCGGCGATGCGCAACATGGCCGAACGGCGGATCGGCGAGATCGTCAGCGCGCAGGCCGAGGTTTACGGGGTCGCGGGGCGGGTGGAGTATCACCGCAACTATCCGCCCACGGTGAACCATGCCGACCAGGTCGGGAAAGGCGCCGAGATCGCGCGCGAGATCATGGGGGCCGACAACGTGCTGACCGCGCTGCCGCCCGAAATGGGGGCCGAGGATTTCTCCTACATGCTGGAGGCGAGGCCGGGGGCGTTTTTCTTTCTGGGTCAGGGGGTTGGTCCGGCGCCGCATCATCCCGAGTTCGATTTCAACGACGAGGTGGCGCCGATCGGGGCGTCGTTCTTTGCCCGGTTGATCGAGCGGCATCACCCGGTCGGTTGAGGCTTGCCGCCGGGCCGCGATTGGGCTTGAGTGCGCGGGAACGATATTGAGGGAGTGCGAGAGATGGCCGTTATCAATCGGATTGCTGGCTTTGCCGACGAGATGACCGCGTGGCGCCGGCATATCCACCAGAACCCGGAACTGGGCCGGGAGTGCCACCAGACTGCCGCATATGTGGTTGAACGGCTTGAGGAATTCGGGATCACCGAGATCAGCACCGGCTGGGCCGAAAGCGGCGTCGTGGCGGTGATCGAGGGGCAGGGCGAAGGACCGGTGATCGGGCTGCGCGCCGACATGGATGCGCTTCCCATGACCGAGATCACCGGGCTGGACCATGCCTCGAAGGTGCCGGGCAAGATGCATGCCTGTGGTCATGACGGCCATACGGCGATGCTGCTCGGGGCGGCCAAGTACCTGGCAGAAAACAGGAACTTCCGCGGACGCGCCGTGCTTTTGTTCCAGCCCGACGAGGAAGGCGCCGGCGGCGGCGAGGCCATGGTGCAGGAAGGCGTGATGGAGAAATACGCCATCGACGAGGTCTATGCGATCCATAACGGGCCGGGCCTGCCTGCGGGGATGATCGCGCTGGCGCCGGGGCCGTTGATGGCGGCGGTCGACAGCTTCTACATCGACATACAGGGCCGGGGCGGGCACGGCGCGATGCCGCATGACGCGGATGACCCGGTCGTGGCCGCGGTCGGAATTGTGCACACAATCCAAACGATTGTGAGCCGAAACGCAGATGCACAGAAGCGGCTGGTGGTGTCGGTGACGAAGATCGAGACGGGGACGGCGACGAATATCATTCCCGACACGGCGCATATCTGCGGGACGGTGCGGACCTTCGATCCCGAGGTGCGCGACATGGTCGAGCGGCGCATGGGCGAGATCGTGGCGGGGCAGGCGGCGAGCTTTGGGGTGAGTGCGCGGCTGAACTATGACCGGGGCTATCCGGCCACGATAAACCATGAGAAACAAACGCTTTTTGCCGCCGACGTGGCGCGCGAGGTGGTCGGAGACGAGCAGGTGGACGACGCCGCGCGGCCGATGATGGCGGCGGAGGATTTCTCCTACATGCTCGAAGCGCGCCCCGGGGCCTATGTCTTTGTCGGCAATGGAGAAAACGGCGCGATGGTGCATCATCCGAAATACGATTTCAACGACGAGATCGCGCCGATCGGGGCCTCGTTCCTGGCGCGGCTGGTCGAGCGGGCGGGGGCGCTGTGACGCGCCTCCGGCGGGAGTATTTGGGGCAAGATGAAGCCGGGGGTGCGATTCGGTTGACGTGGTGTTGTGGTGCCGTGCGACGTGGTTAACGGCGCGGAGAGCGCACAAATCCGGGGGTGACCGGCGGCTGCTGCCCGGCTGCCGGGCGTGCACCGCAGCATTGCAGCGAGATTGCCGGGCGAACCGGTTAACACGGTGTGCGGGGGACGCGACGGAATGCGCTTGACCCCGGGCATGGGCGCACCAAGCATGCGCGCGTTGGAAGAGGGCAAAAGAGGAGAGGCGTGATGGCGCTGGAAGATGCGAAGAATGAGGTGGACGGGGCCTTTACCCGGACAAGCGACCGGGGCCATTCCTTCGAGAACACCTTCGGCGGGGCGACGTCGTTCCTGCGGCGGCGTTATACAAAGGATCTGGCCGGTGTCGATCTGGCGGTGACGGGGATTCCCTTCGACCAGGCGGTGACCAACCGGCCCGGCACGCGGCTCGGGCCGCGACAGGTGCGCGAGATGAGCACGCTTCTCTCGCCCGATCCGCCCTATGGCTGGGGCTATTCGCCGCTCGATGATTTCAACATCGTGGATTACGGCGATCTCGCCTTCGACTATGCCAATGTGCCGGATTTTCCCGGTGCGCTTCAGGCCCATGTCAGGACGATCCTCGATGCGGGGGCGGCGAGCGTGGCGATTGGCGGGGATCACTATATCTCGTTTCCGATCCTGCGCGCCCATGCCGAGAAATACGGGCCATTGTCGCTTATCCAGTTCGATGCGCATACCGACACCTGGGCCGATGACGATCTTGACCGGATCGACCATGGCACGATGTTCTACAAGGCGGTGAAAACCGGGATCGTGGACCCGGCCACCAGCGTGCAGATCGGGATCAGGACCACCAATGCGGACACGCTGGGGGTCAACATCATCGACGCGCGCGAGGTGCACGAGACCGGCCCGCAAGCAGTGGCGAAAAAGGCACGCGAGATCGTGGGCGACCGGCCGGTTTACCTCAGCTTCGACATTGACGGGCTGGACCCGGCTTTTGCGCCGGGCACGGGCACGCCGGTCTGGGGCGGGCTGTCGAGCGGCCAGGCGGCGATCATCCTGCGTGACCTGGCGGGGATTAACCTTGTCGGCGGAGACGTGGTCGAGGTGTCGCCGCCCTATGATCCGAGCGGGGTGACGGCGGTGGCGGCGGCGCATGTGGCGATGGAGCTGATCTGTCTCTGGGGCTGGACCCGGCGCGGATGATGGACCGGGGAGGCAAGATGGATTGCGGAGCGCAATGATTTGGGTTGTCTGGATCGTACTGGCCGCCGTGGTGGCGTTCGGGGCATGGGTGCGCTTGGCGCCCTCGGACCCGGCGCGCTGGCACGTGATGCCGGCCGCGGTGGTGGATCGAGATTTCGAGGGCGGCGTGATGCGGGTCGCCCGGACCGGACCCGAGGGGCTTGCGCGGCTCGATGAGGTTGCGCGCGGCTGGCCGCGCACGCGGGTTCTGGCCGGATCAGTCGAGGAGGGGATGGTGACCTATGTCACGCGTTCGGCCGTGTGGGGGTTTCCCGACTACACCACTGCAAGGCAGGCCGGTGACCGGTTGGAAATACATGCGCGGCTTCGCTTCGGGCGCGGCGACATGGGTGTGAACCGCAAGCGGGTCGAGGCGTGGCTGGCCGACCTGTGAGGCGCGGGGGCCGAAACCGCGCCTGAGCGGAACCCAAGAAGCGGCGCGGGCTTGACCAGGCCCCGGGGAATGGGGAAAGAGGCGGCCATGGTGCCCTTGGACAGACTGAACGAGATCAAAGCGCGGTTCGAGTTTCTCGAAGCCAGCATGGCCGAGGGCGGGGGCGACCTTGCACGGCTGGGCCGCGAATATGCGGAGCTGCGCCCGGTGGTCGAGCAGATCGACACCTATCGCGCGTTGCTGGCGGAGAAGGCCGAGGCCGAGGCGATGCTCTCGGATCCCGAGATGCGGGCGCTTGCCGAGGAAGAGCTTGCGACCCTGCGGTCGCGCCTGGGCGAGGTGGAACATGCGCTGCAACTGGCGCTGTTGCCACGCGATGCGGATGATGCGCGCCCGGCGCTGATCGAGATCCGGCCCGGGACCGGGGGCGACGAGGCGGCGCTTTTCGCAGGCGACCTGCTCAGGATGTATCAGCGCTATGCCGAGGCGCGAGGCTGGCGGTTCGAGATCCTGGAAGAGGCCTGGACCGAGCTGGGCGGCATCAAGGAGGTGGTGGCGCGGGTCTCGGGGCAGAACGTCTTTGCCCGGCTCAAGTTCGAGAGCGGCGTGCACCGGGTGCAGCGCGTGCCCGAGACGGAATCGGGCGGGCGGATTCACACGAGCGCCGCGACGGTGGCAGTGCTGCCCGAGGCGGAGGATGTGGATGTGGTGATCGACCCGAACGACCTCAGGATCGACACGATGCGGGCCTCGGGGGCGGGCGGGCAGCATGTGAACACCACCGATTCGGCGGTGCGGATCACGCATCTGCCCACGGGCATCGTGGTGACGAGTTCGGAAAAGTCGCAGCACCAGAACCGCGAGATCGCGATGCGGGTTCTCAAGACGCGGCTTTACGACATGGAGCGGCAGCGGGCCGATGCGGCGCGTGCGGCCGACCGCAAGGCGCAGGTGGGCACGGGCGACCGCTCGGAGCGCATACGGACCTATAATTTTCCGCAAGGGCGGATGACCGATCACCGGATCGGACTGACGCTTTACAAGCTCGACCAGGTGATGGCGGGCGATCTCGACGAGGTGATCGACGCGCTGATCGCGGATCACCAGGCGCGGTTGATGGCGGAGATGGAAGGATGAGCCGGACCTTGCACGACGCGGTGGCGGCGGTGCGCGCGGCGCTGGAGGTGGCGGGCATCGAGGGAGCTGCGGGCGAAGCGCGCCTGATCGCGGGCCATGCGGCGGGGATCGCGCGCGAGCGGGTTCCGATCTCGATGGATGCGCCGATGAGTGCGGCGCAGTGCGAGACCGCGTTGCGGATGGCGCGCGCGCGGGCGGCGCGGCGGCCGTTGTCGCATCTTCTGGGGTATCGTGATTTCTTCAACCATCGCTTCAAGGTTTCCGATCAAGTACTTGATCCGAGGCCGGAAACCGAAACCCTGGTTCTGGCCGCGCTTGATGCGCCCTTCGCCCGGGTGCTCGACCTAGGCACCGGGTCGGGGGCGATCCTGGTCTCGCTTCTTTCGGCGCGTGCGGAGACGCGGGGGCTTGGCACGGACCTGTCGGAGGCGGCGCTGTCGGTGGCGCGCGAGAACGCGCAGGCAGTGGGCGTGGCGGCGCGCTGTGATTTCCTGCTGTCCGACTGGTTCGGCGCTGTCGAGGGGCGGTTCGACCTGATCGTGTCGAACCCGCCCTATGTCGCGCTGCACGAGATGCCGATGCTTGAACCCGAGCTTGGCCATGAGCCGCGCATGGCGCTGACCGACGAGGGTGACGGGCTGGTGGCCTATCGCGCGATCATGGCCGGGGTGGCGGTGCATCTCGAACCGGGCGGGCGGCTCTTGCTGGAGATCGGGCCGACGCAGGCGCAGGCGGTGACCGAAATGGCCCGGGTGGCGGGGCTTGAAAACATCCGCGTTCACCTCGATCTTGATCGAAGGGACCGGGTCGTAAGTGCACAAATGCCGCCAAAGCGCGACTGAAACGCAACGTATGAGGCGAAAAACCGCGTGCCAAACGATGAAAAGGGCCGGTTAGCCCTTGTTAATCCCGGCGTGGCATGTTTACTCATGGCTATCGGCGCGGTGGATGCGAGTGTCGCGGTCCCGCCCGGTGTTAAGCCATACATAATTCGTTCCGGATTGTTTTGAGGTGCCGACGGCACCAGCCGGGAAAACGAAGGCCAGACAGTCAACTGGACCAAGGACAACATGAGATCATCGAAATCCCGCTCGCGGTCGAAGAGCAACCGCAATCGCTCGGTCGGCAATATCGTCAACCGCGTGTTCGACAGTTCCGGCCCCGAGGGCAAGGTGCGCGGCACCCCGCAACAGGTCATCGAGAAATACAACCAGTTGGCGCGCGACGCCCAGCTGGCCAATGACCGGGTCGCGGCGGAGAACTTTCAGCAACATGCCGAGCATTATCAGCGGATGCTGAACGAAGCACAGCGCGAGATGGATCAGCGCCGCGAAGAGCAGGAGCGGCAGAACCGCGATCGTCAGGTCGACCGTGACCGTGACCGCACCCAGCGGCAGGAGCGCGAGTCGAATGGCGGTCAGGGTGGCGAGGACCAGGGCAGCCCGGCGCAGCCCGACGTGATCGAGAACGGCGAGGCCGACAGCAACCTGGTCGAGACGCCGGAAAGCGCGGGCGAAAAGCCCAAGCCGAAGCCCAAGCCGAGACAGCGCAGCCGCAAGCCCAAGCCCGACACGTCGGGGGATGCCACGGGTGGCGGCGGCAACGACGAGACCAAGGCGGCCGAATAACCACCCGCCCGCACGGTTCGGGCGAATGCCCCTTCTCGCCCCGGCCTGCGCCGGGGCGTTTCATTTTGCGATCAGCCGCGCAAGCGCGCAAAACCTTTCAAGATCGACGGTTTCGGCGCGGTCGGTTGGGGCGATGCCCGCGGCGACGAGCTTTTCTTCGATATCGGGTGCCAGCCCCTTGAGCGCGGCGCGCAGCATCTTGCGGCGCTGGTTGAACGCCATCGCCACCACCCGTTCGAGGGTTTTCGCGTCTGCCGGAAAGCGCGGCGCGGGCAGGGCGGTCAGCTGCACGACTGCGGACGAGACCTTGGGCGGCGGGGTAAAGGCCTGTGGTGGCAGGCTCATCACGATGCGCGCGTCGCAGCGCCATTGCGCCAGCAGCGCAAGCCGCCCGTAAACCTTGGAGCCCGGTGCGGCCACGATCCGTTCGGCGACTTCGCGCTGGAACATCAGCGTGAGGCTTTGCCAGAAGGGGGGCCATTGGGGCGGCGTGAGCCAGCGCACGAGCAATTCGGTGCCCACGTTATAGGGCAGGTTGGCGGCGATGCGGATCGGCGGGGTGAGATGGGCGAGCGGGTCCACGTCGAGCGCGTCGCCCTCGATCACGGTGAGGCGACCGGGATAGGCTTCGGCGATCTCGGCCAGCGCGGGCAGGCAGCGGTGGTCCTTCTCGATGACCAGGAGGTGGCGCGCGCCCTCGGAGAGCAGCCCGCGGCTGAGGCCGCCCGGCCCGGGGCCGATTTCGAGCACGTCGCATTGCATGAGGTCCCCGGCGGAGCGGGCGATCTTGGCTGTGAGGTTCAGGTCGAGCAGGAAATTCTGCCCCAGCGACTTGCGCGCCGAAAGACCATGCTGCGCAATGACATCACGCAGCGGCGGAAGCGGATCAAACGGCATCGGCGCCCCGGGCCATGCGCGCGGCCATGCGCAGCGCGGCGATGGTCGAGGACGGGTTGGCCAGCCCCTTGCCCGCGATGTCGAAGGCGGTGCCATGGTCGGGCGAGGTGCGGATGAAGGGCAGGCCAAGCGTGACGTTCACGCCATTGTCGAAATCGAGCGTCTTGATCGGGATCAGCGCCTGGTCGTGATAGGCGCAGATCGCCGCGTCATAGCGCGCGCGGGCGCCCTCGTGGAACATCGTGTCGGCCGAAAGCGGGCCGGCAAGATCAAGCCCCTCGGCGCGGAGCCGGTCGATGAGGGGGATCATCATGGTGCATTCCTCGTCGCCCATCGCGCCGTCTTCACCGGCATGGGGGTTGAGCCCGGCGACGGCGAGGCGAGGGGCGGGGATGGCGAATTGCCGTTGCAGGCCCGCATGGGTGATGCGGATCGTTTCCTCGAGCAGATCGGCGGTGAGCGCGCCGGCGACATCGCGCAAGGGGATATGGATCGTCGCGGGCACGACGCGGAGCCGTTCGCTGGCCAGCATCATCACCACGCGCCCGACCCCGGCGAGCGCGGCGAGGTATTCGGTATGGCCGGGATAGGCGAAATCCGCCCCGTCCTTGAGCGCCTTCTTGTGGATCGGCAGGGTGCAGAGCGCGCCTGCCGCGCCGGTTTGCACCAGCTCGACGGCGCGGGCGATCACGTCGATCACGCCTTGTGCGTTGGCGGGGTCGGGCTGTCCGGGCGTGGTGGGCGCGGCAAAGCCATGCGCCAGCACCGGCAGGCCGTGAGCCATGGCGGCGGGGGCCTCGGCAGGTGTGTCGATCACGACCGGGGTGGCACCGTCGGGCAGGTGCCGGGGGTCGCCCAGCCAGAAAAGGGCCAGCTCGTCCTTCAGCGCGGCATGGGCCTTGACCGCAAGCTCGGCGCCGATGCCCGCAGGTTCGCCACAGGTGAGCGCGATCGGCGGGGGGGTCATTGATCTATGATGCGCGCTTCGGCCCGCAATTGTTCGAGATAGCCGTTGGCAAAGCTTTCGAGGCGGCGGTTCTGAAGGCTCAGCATCACGTCTTCGCGCGAGATGTCCTCGTCGGTGACGGGGGTGCGGCCACAGAGCATGAGAAAGACAAGGGTCTCGCCATCGGCGCGGGTGAGCGCGGTCGAGACCTCGTGCCGGTCGAGCCCGGCCAGTTCGGCCGCGACATCGGCGGGAATCTCCTCGGGACTTTTCGAGTCGCGCTCGAGCACATCTTCGGGTTCGTCCTTTGCGATGCCGTAAAGGTCGTCGCAGGTGTCGATGCTCTCCTCGATGTTCCGGGCGCGCGCGAGGGCCTGATCGCTGCGCCCGCCGTCGATGTAATAGGCTGCGTATTCGATGGCGGCATACTCGGGTTCGGCCACCGCGCCCTCTTCGATGCCGCGCATCTGGAGCAGCGCGATACCGCCCGGGATCGGGATCGGTTCGGTCACCTGTCCGCGGCCGAGGCCGAGGACGCGCGACTGGATGGCGGGCGGCAGTTCGGATGCGGACTGCCAGTCCAGCCGTCCCCCGCGCTCGCGCGATTCCGCGGCCGAGTGGCGGCGCGCGGCCTCGGAGAAGGCCTCGGTGCTGGTGATCTGTGCGAGTTCTCGGGCGCGGGCCTCCGCGGCGGCCTCCTGTCCGCTTTCGGCCGGGAGGATGATCTCGGAAAGCAGGACGCGGACGTTGCCGGCGCCGCTCTGGCCCAGGGCGCGTTCGACCTCGCGTTCGGAGACCTCGACCCGAGAGGCGAAGCGCGCGCGCACCAGTTCCCGCCAGGACAGGCCCACGATGATGAAATCGCGGAAGGTCTCTTCCGCGACCCCGGCCCCGTCGAGCGCGTCGATCAGTTCTTCGGCGCTCATCTCGGCGCGACCGGCGAACTCCTCCATCCCTTCCTCGATCTCTTCGCGGCTGGGGCGCAGGCCGGCGTCGCGGGCAGCATCGACCTTGAGCCGGTCCTCGATCAACTGGTCGCGGGCGGCCTCCTCGGGATTGCCGGGAGAGTCGAAGATCTGCAGCATGCGGGCGCGCTGTTCGAGTTCGTAGCGGGTGATGACATTGTCATTCACCTTGATCGCGGGTTCGAACAGGCTCTGGGCATGGGCCGCCTGGGGCGCGCCGGTTGCGATCCATGCAAGGGTGGCCAGCGCCAGCGCGGTGCGGATCAACGAATGCATGGGGTGTGTCAGTCTGCTCATGGGTCTGCCTAGTTCCTGCATGTTCGGGTATAGCTCTTGTCGTTGCCGCCGGCCGAGAAGCCCTTGATCCCTACCGTAAAGCTGAAATCCGTCGATGGGGTCAGGATAACGGATGAGGTGAAGCGACGCGAGAGCGAAAGATCGATCTCGACGCATTCGTTGCGGTAGATCAGGCCAACCCCGGCCTCGGCGGTCTTGTTCGAGACGACATCATAGCGCACGTTGGCGCGACCCGACCAGTGCCGGCCGACCCGGTAAAGCCCGTCGAGCGACCATTCCGACACGGTGTTGGGCCGATCCTCGAAGGCGTCGGGGCCAAGCCAGACATAGCTTGCCCCGAGGCCGAGGCGCGGGGTGTGGTAACCGGCGCGGGCCTCGCCCTTGGAGAGATCGAGGTTCTTGTCAAAGAGCCCCCGCGCGGTGAGTGACAGGCCCTGGGCCGATTTGAGCCGGCCGGCGATCAGCAGATCCGAGCGGGTGCCGCGCAGCCCCGATGTCGGCGAAAAGGCGTTGTCGGCGCGTGCGCGGGTGACCTGGCCCAGCGTCAGATCCGATTGCCAGCCGTCGGGGCCGAGCCGGTTCCAGTTGAGGCCATAGGTCGTGACCGCCCCGCGTTCGCGCCGGTCGGGGGCCGGAAAGCGCGAGAGCGACAGCAGGTTGCCCTCGTCGAACTCGACACGGGTGCTTTCGTCATTGGCATTCGAGAGCCGCTCGCCGCCGGTCCAGCCGAATTGCACCACCGGCTCGATCACATGCGCGGCACCGGTCGGCGTGATCTTCTGCCAGGGCCAGCGCAGGGTGACGGCGGCCATCGGGGTGACCTGCGCGGCGTGGCGGGGCCGGGTGGCGTCGTCGCCGGTGATGAACTTGTCGGCGGCGAACCCGGCCTGCATACGCGCCCGGATGCCCCCCGCGAGGGTCCAGCTGCGCCGCCAATTCGCCTCGAGTCCGAGCCGGGTCACGTCACGCCCGTCGACAATCGTGTCGGAATCGGGTCCGTCGACAGGCAAGGTGGAATAGCGGAAATGCGAATGCGCGCCGGCCGAAAACCGAAGCTCTCCCCCCAGCGTGCGGGGAAAGAACCGCCGCTCGTAGTCGAAATCGCCGATGATGGTGGGCAGGGTCGAGGCGTCTTCGCCGACGCGCAGGCTGTGGTAATGCACCAACGCGCCTCCGACGTATTCGTCGCGGCGCGTGCGGCTGATGGTGATATCGCTTTTGAGCCGGTCGGTATCGGAATAGCCATAGTCGATCAGGTAGCTCTTGTCGCTGACCATCTCGATGTTGAAACCGAGTTTGAAATCGCGTTTGAGGTCGAACTGGCCCTGGCCGAAAAGGTAGGCGCGCGTGTTGGGATAGATTGTGTCATTCGACACCGCGCCCTCGAATTCGATCCGCCCGCGGCGGAATGCCTGGCGATAGCGCAGTTCGAGCGTGCGCGTGTTGGGCGAGACGAACGGTGCGACGGTCAGGTCGCGATGGTCGCCAAGCCGAATGAAATACGGGATTCGGATGCCGGTGCTCAGCCGCGAATTGCCACGCAGGCTGGGCACAAGGAAACCGCTGGCGCGTTCGAGGGTCGGGTCGGGCAGGCGCAGCCGGGGCAGGTAGAAGATCGGCACATCCATGACCCGAAGTTGTGCGTCCTCGAAATAGATCTGCCGCTCGATCTGGTCATGGGTCACCTTGCGGGCGCGGATCTGCCAAAGCGGTGGTTCGCTGGAGTTGCAGACCCGGCAGGAGGTGACGGCGGTCTTGTAGAGCTGCGAATAGCGGCCGTTGACGCGGTTGAGTTGATGCGCGGCAAGCTGAACCTGCTGGTTGAGCACCATGCGCGCCCCGCTCAGCAGCCCGTTGCGAAAGCCCGCATCCATCTCGGCGGCATCGGCCAGGACCAGCGTGTCCTCGCCTTGCGAGATGGTGATCGGCCCGTCGATGGTGAGGCGATCGGTTTCGCGGTCATAGGCGATGCGGCGCGCCTTGATCCGCGTGCCGTCCTGCAATGCCTCGACATTGCCTTCGGCAACAAGCCGCGTCTTGCCTTCGAGAAAGACATTGTCGGCGACAAGGATGGCGGGGTCGGCGCTCCGGGATTGTGCCGGCCGCTCGTCCTGTGCCGTCGCGGGAACGGGCAGGGCGACGGACAGGCAAAGGGCGGCGATCAGCATGGCGCGGATCAGGTGTAGGCGTGCGCGCATCATCCGTCCTCCGTGCTGAGCACGAGGCCGAGGCCCAGAAGCACCGAGGCCACTGGCGGGGCCCAGGCTGCGAGCATCACCGGGATCTGGCCGTTTTCGCCGAGGATCTGTCCGAAATTACGGATGAAATAGAGCGAGAAGCCGATCAGCAGAGAGGCCAGCACAGCGATTCCGGTGCCGCCGCCGCGTTGGTGGCGCATGGTGAAGGCTGCGCCGATC
>NZ_JAWLDS010000075.1:0-15019 GCF_041686535.1 Aquicoccus sp.
ACCATGCCTGTCACCTCCGATCTGGCTACCCAACTTGATTGAGTCACCCAAATCACCGCAGTGCAACAGTTTTCCAGCGTGGGTTAAATCGCCATGGCGCTTCGCACAGGGAACTCCGGCACCACCGCAGCTCCGGCCGCCGCAGCCGGTAAACCCACCGTGTCTTCCCGCGCGCGAAGCCGATGTCAGCCACCCGGCAGGATGATCACCTCGACTTCGATCACGTCGGCAGGGCCAAGACGGGTATCGGGGGTCACATCCCGGGTTTGGTGACCATCCGGACCCGAGCGGGTTATGCGATACGAGGTTCGGATATCCAGCGCCTCGTCCGAGGCGACGAGCAGCGCCTCGGCCCCCAGAAGCAGCCGGCGGTTCATGTCGCGCCGGGCCGTGAGCTGTTCGATCGCCGTTTCAGAACGTTGCAGTTCACGCAGGATGTCCAACCGCCTGTCGGCCTCGAGACCGATCCTTTCGCGTTCAAGTTCGGCGATGGCCTGACGGGCCCGAAAGACCGCCGTTTCGGTATCGAGCTGGCGGTTTTCAAGGTTTATGAGCTGACCTTGCTGTGCCACCAGGCTCGGGGACCGGACAAGACCGCGTTCGAAAAGCGCCTCCATATTGCCAACCGACTCGCTCAGGAGTTCGACCTGACGGGTCAGTCCCGCAAGCTTTTCCTGCAATGTCGAAACTTCCGTTTCCAGCAGGGCGCGGCTGTCATCAAGCGCGTCAAGCGCGCGGGTCCGGGCCTCGCGCCGGCTCTGGAACAGGGCGCGTTCGTGTTCGATGACCGCCTTCAGGGTGTCCGGCCCGTCCGGATGCGTCACGCTCTCAGGGATCGTGAAATCGTTCGCGCCATCCATCTCGGCGCGCAGGCGCGCGGCCCGGACCTCCTGTCGCGCGATATCGATCGCGATTTCCTGCAGGACACCCGACGCCCGGACCGTCGCCGCCTCTCGCCCGGGGCTGTCATCAAGTACGGTCTCCAGCCCTCCGGCCAATGCCAGCGCCTGCTGTACCGTCAGTCCGGGCGAGAAGTCGTAGGCGCCAGGGGTCGCGACCGATCCCAGAACGTAGACCGGCCGATGCCCCACGATCGAGAGCGACGCGCTCGGCGGTTCGACCAGTCCCAGCTGGCCTTGAAGGTCCAGCGTCACGGCGTCGGCGATCTCCGCAAGGCTCTTGCCCTCGACCTCGACGGCCCCGATCAGGGGAAACATGATGGTGCCGTCGGACTCCACCGCATAGGTTCCGTTCACGGCGTCAAATTCGACGAAACCGAGTTCAATCGTGTCCCATTGCACGAAGCGAAACGCGATCCGGTCCCCGGTATTGAGCCGGTAGGCGTCCTGCGCGGCACCGGAACCGGCACAGGTTCCGGCGATCAGGATGGCGATCAGGACGCGAAAGAAACCGCTTGCGCAGACATGACAGGTACGGGCCAGATCAGGCATTCTTCAACTCCGGCATATATCCTCGTGACCTCTGTCGTAGCTTCGGTGGCGCTCTTGTGCCGCTGGAAAGCTCTGCGCACCAGACCCGCCGCGCTTTCACGCGTCGTCGGGGTCCGGTTTATTCGGCTTGGGCCGCAGAAGCCAAGGACGTTTTTTCGATCCGGGCCGAGGAAGCCCGTTTCCGGCGCCCTCCGCCGCGGCCCTGCAACACCGCGCCGGAGGGCGGAATCTTTCGAGACCACGTTGGCGTGATGGTGCCATGATGGTGCCGGGCCAAGCCTACCGGTTCCGTTGCCCGGTGACCGGCCGGGTAGCCGGCAGGGTGGCCTCCGGGCGGGCCAGATCCTCTACCGCCTTGCCGATGGGAGGTGCCAGAAATGCCGCCCCGGCGTAAGAGAGATGATCCTCGTCACGGTAAAGAACCGTGTCCCCGACTGCGTTGACGCATCTGTCGGGCACTATGGTGCCGCAGAGAATCCGGCCCGGATCCACCTTGCGCAGGTTTGGATGGTCCAGATCGTCAAACAGATCGACGATCTCCGCGTTGCGGTCGCGATAGGCGGCGATGCCCGTCGAGATCTCGAGCCGGCCCGCCTGGCCACCGATCGTCTCGTGCACCGCGTAGCGGACCACGTCCCAGCCCGCCTCGGGGATCGGGTAGACCAGCACCACGTTCACCTCCTCCAGAAGCGCCAGGAGGCTGCTGCGATACGCGGCGAGCACGCGCGCGCGCCGCGCCGGATCGGTTCGACCCGCGGGCGTGTCCCGCTCGGTCACGAGGTCGATCCAGACCGGATCGCCCGGCTCTTGTCCGCCGTCGCCATTGTCGAAGCGGTTGCCATAAAGATAGAGAGGAAAGCGCGAGGTCAGGACAACCGTTCCGATGTCGTTGTCCCGGATGAATGACAAGGTCTCCCGATTGTGGCGGGCGCATTGATGACTGGCGTCGACATCCACACGGTAAAAGCCCGGCAGCCCGATGCACCCGGTATAGGACACCGCATAAGAGGTCAGCCCGCGCGCCCGCAGGTCGGCCTGCACCACCTCCGAGATGGCAAGCGAATGGCTGTCGCCGATCAGCGCGACATCGATGTCGGAATGCTCCGAGCGCGTGATGCAGGCCTCGATCGGATGCGGCTTCGGAGCGTCTTCCACGTGACAGGCCGCGCGCTTGCGCCACCATTCATCGGGGATGGCCAGGACGGCGTCCAGCCCCGGATCGAACCGTTGCGGGAACCCGTCGCGCAGATGTCCGATGCCGCCGGCGAACATCAGGGCGATCCCGGCAATGCCGGCCATCGCAAAGATATTGCGCCGCTTCGACAAGAAAGGCGCGCCGCGTTTGCGGAACGGCTGTTCGACGAACCGCCAGGTTAGAAAGGCAAGCCCCAGAGACACCGCCGACAGAAGCAGCATCATATAAGATGAAGGGGCATAGGGCGACGCGAGCCGGGCAAAGGCGAATAGCGGCTGATGCCAGAGATAGGCACTGTAACTGATCAGTCCGATGCCGACGAAAGGCGCCGTGGACAACAGCGTTGCCGGCAGGGTCCCGCGCCGGGCAAACAGGATGACAAGGCAACTCCCCCCCACGGGAAGCAGCGCGTAGAAGGACGGGAAAGGCGTTGCCTCGTCGAACAGGACGATCGCGGCACAGATCATCGCAAGTCCGAGCCCCCCGAGCAGCGCGTGTCCGGGGATCTCGCGATGCCGCATCGCGATCGCGCACAGCGACCCGGCGAGCAGTTCCCATATCCGGAACGGGATCAGGTAGAAGTTCGCCGTTCTGGCGAACCGCCAGGCCCATTCGGTCGACAGCAGGCTGGCCAGTGTCAGCACCACAAGCACGATCACGGTCGTCCGCCGTCCGAACCGCCAGAGAAAGGCCAGCAGCACCGGAAAGAAGACGTAATACTGTTCTTCGACCGCGAGACTCCAGGTGTGCAGCAGCGGCTTGAGTTCCGCGGCTCCCGCGAAATACCCGCTTTCGAGCCAGAAAAGCACATTCGACACGAAAAGCGCGACCGCCGCGACGCTTTGAGAGAAATCCCTGTACTGATCGGGCAGCATCAGCACCCAGGCCGCCGGAAAGCAAAGCGCGACGACAAGGCACAAGGCGGGAAGGATCCGGCGGATCCGGCGTTCGTAGAAATCAAGAAGCGAGAACCGTCCCCGCTCGAGATCCTGGAGAAGCAGCGTGGTGATCAGGTAGCCGCTTATGACAAAAAACACGTCAACGCCGACGAACCCGCCCGAAAACACGGAAAACCCG
Organism: Aquicoccus sp.; assembly: GCF_041686535.1. Lineage (NCBI taxonomy): Bacteria > Pseudomonadati > Pseudomonadota > Alphaproteobacteria > Rhodobacterales > Paracoccaceae > Aquicoccus > Aquicoccus sp. Next base: position 3,724 of record NZ_JAWLDS010000075.1, read on the forward strand.
GCATGAAACAGGATGACGGGCACCACGGCGACCGTACGGAGCCCGTCTATCTCCGCCCGGTACTTCATCCGTCCGCCCGTTTCAGATCAGACCGCTCCCGTGGCGACCATGCCGCGGGCAGACATGCCGATCCAGAGGCCGATCCGGGGGCCGACACGAGGGCAAGGCTCCGGGTCATTCAGTCCGACCGCTGAAAGACGAACAGGACCCCGCCGACCAGCGCCGTGATCCAGCTGACCGCCCGCAGGGTCAGGGCCACGGCCAGGCCTTCGGCCGCCGTCGCACCGGCGCCGAGCAGCAGGACCGAAAAGCACCATTCCCACCAGCCGACATTGTTGGGCGAGACCGGGATCATCGCGAGGATGAGGATTGCCGGCGTGACGACGAGGACATCCAGCAAGTCCGGCTCGAAGCCGATACTCAGGCTGCCGTAATAGACATTCATCCCGGCGAGAAACTGGAACAGGCAGGAATAGACGAGCGCCCAGAACAGCACGCGCCGCCGGCCCCGGTAAAGCCCGATCTCCTCGACCAGCCGCAGAAGCTTGGACGACAGCTTGCCACGGCGTTTGATCAGGGCCCCCTGCATCCATGCGCCTACCCTTTCGGACACGAACAAAAGCGTCGCGACCAGACAGAAGACCACAGCCCCCGCGATGGTGACGATCACGATCGGCGAACGGAATGCCGCAGGATTGAGCGCGGCGAAAAACACGGCCAGCATGGTCAGGGCGATGAGCCCGGTCGCGCGCTCCATCGTGACCGAAGCGGCCGAGGCCGCCTGCGATTTGATCCGGCGCCCGAGCAGGTAGGATCGGGTCACGTCCCCGCCCATCATGCTGGGCAGGAAATTGTTGAAGAACCGGCCGATCAGGTACAGCCCGAACAAGGCTGCGAAGGACACATCGACCCCGCGATCCTTCAGGAAAAGGCGCCATTTCAAGCTGCTGATCGCGTTCAGCAAGACCTGGAGCGCGAGCAGCGCCAGAAGGTATTCCACCTGGAAACCGGCCAGGATCCCGATCAGCTTGCGGCCGTTATCCTGCCACAGCAGGAGCGCGGCGATCAGTGCGACGCCGATAGCGGCCTTGGCAATCGACCGCAGGGGAAAGCGGCGACCACGCGGCGGGGCGGAAGAAAACGGGACGGAGGACGATGACCGGGTCTCCGTCATGCGTGCCGATGGCGGGCCTGATGTCATGGATCCGTCCCGGGCTGGTCGTCTGCGCCGCGCGTGCGGATCACCCTGGCCGGCATCCCGACGCTGACGCTCCGCTCCGGGAGCGGCCGCGTGACCACCGCGCCCGTGCCGACGATGGCACCCCGACCGATCGACACGCCCCCCACCGCCGAGGCGCGCGCCCCGAGCCAGACCCCGTCGCCGATACGGGTGCCGCCGGTCTTCTGCGTGCCCTGTTTCGAAATCGGGACATCCAGACGGTCGGTGTTGTAGTTGCCGCTACCGGTGACGAAACAGTGGCTGCCGCCGATCACGTCGTCGCCTATCGTGACCGCGTTGTCATGCGCAGACTGGATCACGCTGTAGGGACCGAAGCCGCAGCGATCCCCGATGGTGATACTGCCGTTCTTGCACGACAGCACCACCCCGTGCGACAGCATCACCGCCGCGCCGATCTCCAGCACGGTCTCCCGCGTCGGGTTCCGCGCATCCAGCACGCAGCCATCGCCGATCACGGTGTGATCCCCGATCCGGATCCGGCCGGGATGCATCAGGGTGACGTTGCGGCCGAAATAGACCTTCCTGCCGCAGGCCCCCAGCAGACGTGGCCAGAAGGTCTTGCGCATGAGCAGACCGAGAGCTCCGGGAAGGCCGGACATCCATGAACAGAATTCGAAATAGAGAAGCCCGCGCCACGACCTGCGCCCGACCACCACATCCTGGTAGCGTTCAAGCGCGGTCCCGTCGCCCGTCACGGCGGCATGTGTCTTGGGTAATGGTTCTGTGGTGCTCACGAGCGATCCCCGGCGCGGTTTCTACTGATGCTCACGACCCTATCCCAAGCCGTGCACCCCGTCCAAAAAAGAACCCCCGAGCGAGGCAGAAAGGTTTCAACTTCGACGGTTTTGCGGTATTCAAACGGTCAATTCATTTCTATTTTCGAAACGAAGTATGAGTATCTGCGTGTCTGCATCTGAAAATGTGAAACGTGGCGTGCGGGAAGAATTCGACGCCAAGGCCGCGCATTATGAAACGAATCGGCTGGCCGGATGGTACAAGGCGCATAATAATATCATCGCTGCCCATCTGAACCCCCAAAAGGACGACACGCTGCTCGATATCGGCTGTGCCACCGGATACCTGATCCGCCGGACACTCGGCATGTATCCCGGCATGTCCGCCATCGGTGTCGATCTGTCGCCGGGCATGGTCGCCGCCGCCCGGCGCAGCGCCCAGGACATGTCGGACCGGGTGCGGTTTTTCTGCGACGACTGGGACGCGCCCGGATCCGCGTTGCGCGACGCGCTGCAGAAGCGTGACGTCGATCTGGCGGTCTGTGCCAGCGGGTTTCACTATTTCGGGGATCCGGTCGGGGCCCTGCGGCGGATCCGGCAAAGTCTGGCCCCCGGCGGGGCGCTGCTGCTTCTGGAACGCCGCCGCGAACGATCGTTGCCGACCATCGCATGGGATCTGGCGCATCGGCATCTCATCCGCGACCATGTCCGGTTCTACACGTCGGCCGAGCTGTGCGACATGATCGGCAGGGCGGGCTTCAGCCAGCACGAGGTCGTCCGGACCGTCCGGAAAATCTTCTGGAAGAACAAGGTTTCAAGCAATCTCATTCTCATAAAGGCAGTCCGATGACGACAGATCACGTCCCCGATACAGGCGGTTCCGCCGAGACGACCGCATCGCTGGATCTGCCCGGAAAATATGCGTCGCTGACCGGGCAGCGTCTGCTCGTCACCGGGGCGGCCGGGTTCATCGGCGGGGCGCTCCTGCGGCAGCTCGCGGCGTATCAGCTCGATGTTGTCGGCACGGTCTGGCGCGAGGAAGAGGCGGATGCGCTGCGCCGCGAGGGGTTTCGCTGCGAGGTGCTCGATCTGCTTTCGGACGACCCGTTCGACGCATATGTGCAGGATATCGACATCGTGTTTCATGTCGCGGCCATGTTCCAGGAAACCGAATATGACGAAGCGACCTACATGAAGGCCAACCGGGACGGGGCACTGAAGCTCTGCAAGGCCGCGGCAGAGGCCGGTGTCGCGCGGTTCGTGCATTGCTCGACCGTTGGCGTGCACGGCGATGTCAAGGAACTGCCCTGCAAGGAGACGACCGCCTTCAACCCGATGGATCAGTACCACCGCACCAAGCTCGCCGGTGAAATCGCGATCTTCGACTTTGCCCGGACCCTGCCCGAGGACGGCATGATCGTGACGGCGAACCGACCCGCGATGGTCTATGGTCCGGGTGACATGAGGATGCTCAAGCTCTTTCAGCGGATCCTGAGCGGCAAGTTCATGATGATCGGAAACGGCAAGGTCATGGCGCATCTCGGGCATATCGACGATCAGGTCGACAGCTTCCTCGACTGTGCCGTGGCCCCGCGCGCGAATGTGCATCTCGAAGCGTTCAACATCGCCTCGGACGAGCCGATCCACCTTGGAACGCTGGTCGACCTGATCGCGGACCAGGGCGGTGTGGCCCGGCCCAGGGGGCGGGTGCCCGTGGCGCCGGTCTGGCTTGCCGGTCTGATCTGCGAGATCCTGTGGCTTCCGTTCAAGGCCCGCCCGCCGATTTTCCGGCGCAGGGTCGGGTTCTTCACCCATAACCGCGCCTTCGATCTGACAAAGGCCCGCGAAAGGCTCGATTACGCCTCGAAGGTCGACAATCCTTCGGGGATCGCGCAAACCATCGCCTGGTACCGCGACAAGGGATTGGTCTGACGCGGCGATGTCGAGCGCGGGCGGCCCCGGGACGGGGCGGATGATCCCGGATAAGCATGAATTTCCTTGAAAAACCATGCAAGGTGTAGGCCTAATGGCTTGTTGCAACCTGCGGCGGATCAACGCCCATTTCGATAGCAGTACGAAGCATGAAAAAACATTCGGTTCTCATCCTTGGCGGCGACGGCTTTTGCGGCTGGCCCACGGCGCTTCGCTTCTCTTCACTGGGCGCGGCGGTGACGGTGCTCGACAATGGCGCACGACGCTCCATCGACGCCGCCCTCGGCACGCAATCCCTCGTCCCGATCCGCAATCTGCACGACCGTGTCGAGGAATGGGCGGATGTGAGCGGCCGGCGCATCCTCCATCGGCACGTCGATCTTGCCGAGGATTATCCGGCCTTGGCCGAGCTTCTGCGGAGCACGCATTTCGACACCGTCCTTCACTTCGCCGAGCAGCGCTCGGCGCCCTATTCGATGCTCTCGACCGGCGGCGCGCGCTACTCGGTGGACAACAACATACGCGCGACGCACAATCTTCTTGCGGCGCTCGTGGAAACCGGCAGCGATGCGCATCTGATCCACATGGGATCGATCGGCGTCTATGGCTATGCCACGACAGATCTGCTTCTGCCGGAGGGGTATCTCAAGATACGTGCGCAAGGGGCCGATCAAAGGGAAATCGAGAAAGAGATCCTCTACCCGGGCCAGCCTGAATCGATCTATCACATGACCAAGATGCTGGATCAGCATCTCTTCGCGTTCTACGCGCACCATTACGGGATGCGGATCACCGATCTGCACCAGGGTGTCGTGTGGGGAACGCAGACCACGGAAACGCGCCGCGCTCCGGGGCTGACGAACAGGTTCGACCATGATCCGGTTTTCGGCACGGTCGTGAACCGTTTCATGTTGCAGGCCATCGAAGGCAAGCCGTTATCGGTCTACGGCAGCGGCAAGCAGACCCGCGCCTTCATTCATATCGAGGACATGCTGACCTGTCTGACGCTGGCGGCGGAAACTGCGCCCGCACGCCGCGAAAAGGTGAGGATCCTCAACCAGTTCTCCGAGATCTGTTCCATCGCGAACCTTGCGGCGCTGGTATCGCGCGTCACGGGTGCCCCGATCAGCCACGTCGACAATCCCAGGCAGGAGCCGGCAGAGAACGAGCTGGACGTGGATCGCACGACGTATCGCACGCTCGGGGTCAAGCCGCGCAGGTTTACCGATCTCCTCGGGGCGGAGCTCGCCGACCTGCCGGGCCTGCTCGGCAGATCGGATCCGCCTTGTGCTCCCGATCTCGAAAGATCGGCGTGAGGCGCGGCCGCAAGGCGTGCCCCGAAGCCGTCCCCGGCAGTCAGAGCTCGCGGATGGTCTGCAAAAGTGCCACGGTCTCGCGCCCGTCCTCCAGAAACAGGTCCCGCCTCCGTTGCATGATCCGTGTCCTTTCCGCGCGATAGTCTTCCGGTGTGACCGTCTGCAGGAAATCGATGATCGACTGCGCATGCGGCGCGCCGAACGCATGGCCTGCTCCCGCCGCCGCGAGCCAGCGATCCATCTCCGAGCCCGCGACCACCAGCGGCACGGCTCCGTAGAAACCGCCCTGATACATCCGGCATGCCAGCAAAAGAGGCGAATTTCCGTGCTCGTCCAGAAAATCCAGACACCAGGAGAAATGCACGCGACCGTACATTTCTTCCAGATCGTCGGGAATGGTGTATTCGCCATCATAGCGCCAGTTCGGATGACGCTCCACAATCCGCAGAAAGGCATCCAGTCCGGTTTCCGTAGGAAAGCCCCGCGTGTGGATCTCGACTTTCGGCCCGAGCGCGGTCGCGATGTCTTCCAGGATGCGCAGGCTTTTCGGACAGCGCAGGGTCCCGAACCAGCCAATCACCCAGCGGTCGGACACCCCCTTCCACACATCGCCCTTCGGCGTTGGCGCATCCGATAGATCGCCCAGTTGCAGCTTGTTTTCCAGCACGAAACAGGGACCGGCATAACGCTGCGCAGGCTCGAAATAGCCGTGAAAAAACCCCGGAGACAGCACCACCAAAAGGTCGATACGGTTCAGCACCCATCTTTCCAGCCAGCGAAAGAGTGCCCCTGTCACGGTTTTCTTGAAGAACACCTCCTGCACATCCTCGACCTCGTAGACGATCTTGGCTCGACTGCGCGTGAAGGTCCGCGTGAGAATGCCCAGCACGACGAGGTCCAGATTGCGGGCATAGATGAAGTCCGCGGCGCGCAGACGCGGCGCATGACGCAGCATCTTCCACAACGCCCGCGCGAGGGCGGGCAACCGGTAGAGATAGTTCCGGTCGACCGTCGTTCCCAACGGGATGTTCTCCCATTCGGGCTGGAAGGCCGTGTTGAACTTGTATCGGCGAAAGGTGAACGCCGTCAGGTCGACCTCTGCCCGCAGGAACGACCGGATGCGCAGGATGAGGGTGGGGTTGGTGGCATCGGCGCCGATATAGACCCCGCGCAGCGGAGTCCGCGTGTCCCGGGACCCCGGGTTCGCAAAAACCGGGGCACTGCCATCGTCCAACGTCATCTGCGCCAGAGCCCGTGCTTGCGATGCGTCCCGCTGCAGGGCATGCGCGGTTGATCTTCTCCGCGACAACCATTCGCGCCGCGCGACAGGAAAACCCCGCATGCCCGGTGATCATTCAGGCCGGGCCAAACGACACGACTGCCGGTCATGGCGGAAAGATGCTTGCGCCCATCATTTCTAGGCATGTTCTTGCCGTTCTGACGGACGCATTGTGAATCCCGAAACACAGGGTTGCATCATCGTGATGACTGAGGCAGGTTTTTGACATCTGACGACAACTGAGGAGTGCATGTGTTAGGTTCAGGTCTCTTGAAACCGAGACCAAGTCGGTTCGATCACATCATGAGTGACGTGACGAATACCGTGCGACACACTCACGTTGTACGCCCTTGGGCTGCGTTTACAAAACGTTAATCCAAGACGGTTCATAAGTATCAATTAATGGTCTCCGTTGCGATGAATCCGATCCAGATCATCGTTCCAGTTCTTGTTTGACTACAGGCCGTCTTCCAAGGCCGTCCACCATGAAAGAGGTAACTGAGCATGGACACTCTCGACCCATCCCATATGCAGCATATGGAACAAGCTAATGCCCTGCTTTACTCCAGCGATGCCACTCACATCGCTGTCAAGAATGGCGCTTGGAGCGATCCCGATACATGGGCCAACGGAAACGTGCCTAATAATGATTCAACCATACACATCCCTGGTGAAATTTCAATCCTTTATGACATGCGGTCCTCCCCAGAGCTGGAAACCGTGCGCGTCGATGGCGACCTGACCTTCACGCGCGCGCACAGCACCGAGATGCGGGTCGAAACCATCGTCACGACCATGGGCTCGCGTTTCGACGCGGGATCCACGGCCGACCCGATCCCGGCCGATATCGATCTCGACATCATCTTTCGCGACACGCCCATCGACAGTTCCGACGACCCCGACATGCTGGGTCACGGTCTCGTCGCCTTCGGCCAGGTCGACATCCAGGGCGCCGCAAAGGAAGGCCATCTCGTCCTCAAGGACGATGTGCCCGCCGGCGCGACCTCCATGGCCGTCGATGGCGACCTGACGAACTGGCAGCCCGGCGACACGATTCTCGTCGTCGGCACGACATATCTGGGCGAGAACGACTACGGCGTCCTGATGACCGAGGACGAGACGCGGACGATCACCAAGGTCGAGGGTGACACCATCCATTTCGACGAGGCGCTCGATTACGCGCATGAACGACCGACCAGCATCGAGGCCGACATCTATGTCGGCAACCTGTCGCGCAACGTGACGTTCAGTTCGGAAAATCCCGAAGGCACGCGCGGCCATGTGATGATGCACAACGACATGCCCGATCCCGAGAGCGGCTTGGTCAACAGCGTGCGCTACGCCGCGTTCGAGGATCTCGGCCGCACCGACAAGTCGGTCGACATAAGCCCGACCAACCCGGAAGGCCGCTATCCGGTCCATCTTCACCAGATCGGTATGGACGAGGATGCGCCGACCAGCATGGTCATCGGCAATGCCGTCTCGGGCAGCCCGGGCTGGGGCATCGTGCAGCACGACAGCCATGCGATGGTGAACGACAATATCGTCTACGACATCACGGGCGGCGGGATCGTTTCGGAAAAGGGTAACGAGACCGGCGCGTGGATGAACAACCTCGTCAGCAGCGTGACCGGCTACGACAACGAGGACAAGCACGGCAACGGCGACCAGGGGGCGGCCTACGCGAACCAGTCGCGGATCATCGTCCAGACCGACAATATCGCGGCGAACTCCAAGCTCGGCTGGAATTTCTCGGGCCGTGAAGACTTCCCCGAAGACGATGATTCGGGCAAGAGGGCACCGCAAGACGGCATCCACCGCAAGATGTTCGAGCGCGACCAGATCAAATTCGATCCCGATCCCTTCGATGTCGCGATCGATCACGAAGAGGGGGTGATTGCCGACTTCACCGGCAACAGCGTGATGACCACCACCGAAGCGTTCCGCGTCTTCCATCGTCAGTTTGCCGATCACAGCGATGCGCTCAGCGTCATCAGGGATTTCGACATCTGGGGCGGCAAGCACGGCGTCAATCTTCTGAACTACGCCTTCAACTACGAGTTCATCGACTCGGACTGGAGCGGCAGCGGCATCGCAGCCACCATGTGGGGCAAGACATCCTCGGCCGTCCTGAGCGATCTCGACGTGTCGGATTTCGGAACTTTGTGGCAGTCGCACGGCATCAGCCACGAAGCCGTGCTTCACGATGTCCGGACGACGAATGTCGACGAGATGTTCGACATCAAGTATGACAGCGACAAGGGCGACACGGCGTACTGGACCGACTATTTCGCGCAGTTCGGCATCGATTACCAGAATCCGCTGCCGCAAATCCTCTCGAAAGGCGATGCCGATCCGAATGCCGGCCTGACCTTCGAAATGGATGAGGATTCCGATGTCACGATCTCACCAGGCGACAGGGAGGTCGAGATCACGGGAACCATCATCGACGGTCTGGGATCGCGTGTCTTCTTCGAAAGGATCCACAGCAGTATCGATAGCCAGAAATTTTCGTATAACGGGGCAAGCCTGAATCTCGTGAATTTCGACACCCAATGGCATCAGAACTTCTCGACGGACGAATTTCTCGCCGAACATGGAACCTGGCAGAAAGACAATGGTGACTGGGTCACTCCGGTCGTGTTCTGGCTGACCGAGCGGCTCAGCGGAGAGCAGCATCCGGTGGTCATAGACATCAACCTGGAAAGCTTCGAGGACAGCAAACTGTCGCAATTCGCGCTCGACGCCTATCCCTCGCCGAAGGTCGAGAATCCAGAATTCGATTACGGCTTCGACATTGGCTCCGGTGAGCCTGCCCCGGATCCCGTGGCCCCCGATGACGAGCCTGCGCCCGACCCTGTCGAGCCGGATGACGAGGCCGGTGAAGATCCTGACGACGAGGCCGTGTCCGATGACGATCCCGAGCCAGATCCCGTCGTGCCCGATGACGAGGCCGAGGATGAGGCTGATGATGACGAACCCGCACCGGAACCGGCCCCCAACGACGACGCGGAGACGCCCGTCACCGGTAACGGCAATTTCTGGGACGGCGCCGAGACCGTGATCCTTGGCACCGACGGTGACGATACGCTGTTCGGCTCGTCCGGGGACGATATCCTCGTCGGCGGCCTTGGCGAGGACAAGTTGACCGGCGGCGGGGGGGCCGATGTCTTCGTGCTCACCACCAATGATGCCATCACGGGCGATGACAGCGACGTGAAGGACTTTGATCTTTCGGAAGGCGATTCCCTGGCCATTGTCGATGTTCCACAGTCGCTGATCGACACGGACACGAACAGCTGGATGCGCTTCGTCAAGTCCGGCACCCTGGGCTTGCTGGAGGTCGATCTCGACGGGACCGGATTTGAAGAGTTTGCCAAATTCCGGTACGGGCGCGAGCTGACGGTCGATGACCTGATCGATGCCGGCAGCCTGACGATCCACGCCACGGGCGAGACGGCAGATGGCGGCGACGACCCCATCACCGAGCCGGAGCCCACCCCGGATCCCGTCGCCCCCGATGACGAGCCTGCGCCCGATCCCGTCGAGGACGACGAGGCCGTGCTCGACGATGAGCCTGATCCTGTCGAGGACGACGAAGCCGTGTCCGATGACGAGGCCGATCCCGTCGTGCCCGAGGACGAACCGGCGCCCGACGACAGTCTCGATGATACGTCAGAGCCCGATCCGCTTGCCGCATTCGAGCCGACCCATACAGGCGGCCCGGGCAACGACTACCTGAAGGGCACAGACGATGACGATCGTCTCGATGGTGGAGCCGGAACCGACAGGATCTGGGGCAATGACGGCGACGATATCCTTCTCGGCGGCCCGGGAGATGACAAACTCTGGGGCGGGGCCGGCGCGGATACGTTTGTCTTCAACCCGGCATCCCTTGGAGATGGTAGCGATGACATCAAGGACTTCGATGCGGATGAGGGGGACGTCATCGCGTTGCTCGACATCGTCCCGGAAGATGCCAGCGATCTGTCCCAATGGGTGCGGTTCGTGGATGCGGGTACGCTCAGCCATCTCCAGATCGATTCCACCGGAACCGGAACCGGGTTCGAGGACGCCGCGATCATCCGGGGCGGCCGCGGTCTCAATCTTGATGAGATGATCGCGATGGATGCGATCGATTTCTACTGACGCATCCCTTCCCGCCATACCGGGGAGTGCCAGGATGTCAGGAACGCCGCGGCAGGAATGTCGCGGCGTTCGCGGATCCCGGGGCCCTCGCCCCCCGGCACGCGTCCCGCCGAGAGCAGGCCAGAGACAAGATGCAAGGTCCGGCCGGCATCGGCCGGCCGGTGTGCCTTGATCGCGGCCCTGGCGCGCCAGACAAGACCGCGGGCCAGTGCACGGGCGATCGAGGCCCCCGCCCCGTTCGCCCGTCCCATTGCGACCAGTTCCTCCCGGATACGCGGCATCAACGCCTCTTCGATGCCATGTTTGCCGGCCATCGCCCGGCGACAGATCGCAACTTCCAACGGGCCCAGTGGCGTGTCGGGCGCGGCCCGGCCCGCGGCGCGGAAATCCTCCAGCGCGGCGGGCCAGTCGGTGCGCCGCGCATGCACGCAGGCGCGTTGCAGGAACGCGGCCCGGGACACGAAAACCGGATCCTGCGAGAGGAACATCGCCTCGTAGAAGCCCATGGGAATGTGGTCGCGAAAATCGGCGAATATGGCGCGGTCGGCGCCTTTCCAGACCTCGTCGGACCGCCCCGCCGCGTGCCGCGCCGCGGCAGGGCCGCGATCGCCATCATGCTTTCTTTGAAGAAACAGGGGCGTATCGG
>NZ_JAWLDS010000076.1:0-15018 GCF_041686535.1 Aquicoccus sp.
TCGGGCACCTGGTCGTCGGGATCGTCCAGCAAATCGCTCATGCGCGTTCTTTAGCGATGCGGATGAAGGCCATCAAGCGTGATCGCGTCTCGGCATCGTCCCGAGACCGCCGGGGCCCTGTGCGCGCGTCGGGGCTCCCCGGCTGTCTCTGCATCGTCGCATGATGCAGGCATGATGTATTCCCGCATCAGGCGAAAAAGCTCAGCCGCTTCCCATGCATGGATCAGGGCGAATCATATATATAAGCATGTATACAGGAAGGAGTGTGGGGGTCTGAACGGTCAAGTCGGGTCTATCGTTGGGTAATTGGGGGTTCGCTGCCATGTGGCGCTTTATCGTGATGACATTCGGATTTCTCGGGTGGGCGTTCTTCGAGTTGAGCGGCGGGGTCGAATATGCACCACGCGACGGCTCGCTCCAGGCGGTACGCGCCGAGATCCACGCGAAGACCGAGAAACAGGCGCAACGCGCGCAAATCGCGCGCGAAGCAGCCCGGACCGCGCACAACCCGCCCACAAGCGCCGGGGCGGAGGCCGCCAGTGAAGATGACAATGCACAGGTTGTCCTGATCGGCACCGCCGAGCCCAAGGCGGCACCTGGCGACAAGCGCCGGCACCTGACGCTCAGCACCCGGCCCGATTCCACCGGTCGCGGCGTCTCCAAGCCCGTGCGGAGCGACAACAATCGCAACGTGCTGAGCGGGACCGGGATTTCCCCGGACCTGAGCCCGGAAGAACAGGCGGCGCTGGCCATCGACATCGTCACCGGCAAGGCCCGGCTGACCGATGAAGCCCCCGGCAACCGGATCGAGGCAAGCGAATCGCCCGAACCCGCCACGTCACGGGACATCCGCGTGGTGAGCGGCGCCCGCGTGAACCTGCGCGGCGGGCCAGGCATGCAATTCGGTATCGTGGACAGCCTGCCCCAGGGCACGCGGGTCGAGGTGCTCAACGATCCGGGGCTGGGCTGGGTTGAACTGCAGGTCAATGACAGCGAAGTATCGGGCTGGATGGCCGAGCGGCTTCTGTTGGCGACGGACTGAGCGTCAATCCGTTGCAACGTCCGGCAAATTCGCATAGCCCGGCAGCGCGCGACGGAGACCCCATGGCACCCCTCGAATGACAGGCAGATCCATCCTTGTTACCGGCTGCTCAAGCGGCATCGGTCATGACGCGGCCCACGGCCTGCGCGCGCGCGGCTGGCAGGTCTTTGCCGCCTGCCGCAAACCCGGGGATTGCGCGCGCCTGCGCGACGAAGGGTTTGACGCGCCGCTGATCGACCATGCGGACGCGGCCAGCATCGAAAGCGGGCTGGCCGAGGTGCTGGAGGCGACTGGCGGGCGGCTCGACGCGCTTTTCAACAACGGCGCCTTCGCCCTGCCCGGCGCGGTCGAGGATCTGCCCACAGATGGCCTGCGCAGCATCTTCGAGGCCAATCTCTTCGGCGTCCACGACCTGACCCGCCGGGTGATCCCGGTGATGCGCGCGCAGGGACATGGCCGGATCGTCAACTGCTCGTCGGTGCTGGGGCTGGTGCCGATGCGCTGGCGCGGGGCCTACGTGGCGACGAAATTCGCGCTCGAAGGGCTCACCGATGTGCTGCGAATCGAGATGCGTGACACGCCCCTTCACGTCATTACCATCGAACCCGGCCCCGTCACCTCGAAGATCCGCGAGAACTCGATCCCGCATTTCGAGCGCTGGATCGACTGGGAATCGAGCGCGCGCGCCGAGCAATACCGGGACAGCCTGCTCAAGCGGCTCTACATCGCGCGCGGCCCCGACCGGTTCGAACTGCCCGCCTCTGCCGTGACCCGCAAGCTTGCCCACGCGCTCGAATCCCGCCGCCCGCGCCCGCGCTACTACGTGACCACGCCCACCTACCTGATGGGGGCGGCGCGGCGCATCCTGCCGACCCGCGCGCTCGACTGGCTGATCTCGAGGGGATGAAAACGCAACGCGATCGGCCGTTCATCCCCGCGATCCGGACATGCCCGCAACCCCGGCCTCATCGTTCGGGGCGCGCTTTTCCGGGGTGACGACCATCAGGAGGACGCGGTGCAATGAAGGCACGACGGCCTGCTGGCGTAATGACGCAGCGGGCCAGATCACCCCTTCGCTTTGCCGCGCTGATCCTCTAGACAGGGCACAACGCAGCGAAAGGAGCCGCAGATGGCCAACGATCCACTGTTCTGGGTTGCCGCGCTCGCCTGTGTCGCGGTGCTGATCATCCTGATGATCGGCGTCGGCGGCTTTGCCAAGGGCGGCGATTTCAACCGCAAGCATGCCAACAAGGTGATGCGCTGGCGGATCGGGGCGCAGGCGGTGGCGATCGCGCTCATTCTTCTCTTTGTCTGGATGCGCTCAGGAGGTTGAGGCCATGGTGGTTCTGTCGAAAATCTACACACGTACCGGCGATGGTGGCGATACCGCGCTGGGCGACGGTTCGCGCCGGGTCAAGCATGACCTGCGGGTCGCCGCCTATGGCACGGTGGACGAGTTGAACGCGACGCTGGGCCTGGCCCGGCTGCACGCCAGCGGGGACACCGACACCGCGCTGAGCCGGATCCAGAACGATCTTTTCGATCTCGGGGCCGACCTGTGCCGCCCCGACATGGACAAGGATGCCGAGGCCGAATACCCCCCCCTGCGCATGGCCGAGGCGCAGGTCACGCGGCTCGAATCCGAGATCGATGCGATGAACACCGAACTCGAACCGCTGCGCAGCTTCATCCTGCCCGGCGGCTCCGAGCTTGCCGCCCATCTCCATCTCTGCCGCACCGTGGCGCGCCGGGCAGAACGCTGCGCGGTGGAGCTGGCCGGCATCGAGGATGTGAACGCCGCGGCCGTGAAATACCTCAACCGGCTGAGCGACTGGTTCTTCGTCGCCGCACGAATCGCCAATGACGGCGGCCGGGCCGACGTTCTCTGGGTGCCCGGCGCCAACCGCTGATCCCGCTCCTTCATCTTGCCCGCAATACTCATCTTGCCTATCGGCCCGCACCCCGGCCTCCGCGCACAGACGCGCGAGAGCGACGGGGCGGGTGGGTGGGCGTCGCTCTCGCGCGTCCCCCGGTGCCTTCGGGTTCCCTTGCGGCAGCCTCGCTTCCGGCCGCCACGACACCCGCAAAAACTCCCGAACGCGACGTCGAATGACACGCACGTGACGATTTTTCCCTGTCTCAACGCGCCACGAGCCTGTAACAGAACCCGGAGAGTTGGAATCGACCCGCGCACTCTTTCGCGGGTGGTATCTGGGATGTGAAGGAGAGAACGCCAATGAAGGTGCTTGTGCCTGTCAAACGCGTGATCGACTACAACGTGAAGGTCCGCGTCAAGTCGGACGGATCGGGTGTCGATCTTGCCAATGTCAAAATGTCGATGAACCCCTTCGACGAGATCGCTGTCGAAGAGGCGATCCGCCTCAAGGAAGCCGGCAAGGCCGAAGAGGTCGTGGCCGTGTCGATCGGTGTGAAACAGGCGCAGGAAACGCTGCGCACCGCGCTCGCCATGGGGGCCGACCGCGCCATCCTGGTCGTGGCCGCCGATGACGTGCACCAGGATATCGAGCCGCTGGCCGTGGCCAAGATCCTCGCCAAGGTGGTGGAGGAAGAAGAGCCGGGCCTCGTTCTCGCCGGGAAACAGGCGATCGACAACGACATGAACGCTACCGGGCAGATGCTCTCGGCGCTTCTGGGCTGGAGCCAGGCCACCTTTGCCTCCAAGCTCGACATCGACGGCGACAGTGCCGTTGTGACCCGCGAGGTCGATGGCGGCTTGCAGACCATCAAGGTCAAGATGCCCGCGATCGTCACGGTCGATCTGCGCCTGAACGAGCCGCGCTACGCGTCGCTGCCCAACATCATGAAGGCCAAGAAAAAGCCGCTCGACGAGAAGACCGCCGAGGATTACGGCGTCGATGTCACGCCGCGGCTGGAAATCGTGAAAACGAGTGAGCCCGAGGCGCGGCAGGCCGGTGAGATCGTGCCCGATGTCGATACGCTCGTGGCAAAACTCAAAGAGAAGGGGGTCGTGTAATGGCTGTTCTTTTGCTGGGTGAAGTGAACGACGGCGAATTGTCGCTGGACGCCACCGCCAAGGCCGTGACCGCCGCGAAGGCACTGGGCGACGTGACCGTGCTCTGCGCGGGTGCCTCGGCCGCCGCCGCGGGCGAAGCCGCCGCCAAGATCGACGGCGTGTCCAAGGTGCTGGTCGCCGAGGATGCCAGCCTCGGCCACCGCCTGGCCGAGCCCACCGCCGCGCTGATCGTGTCACTGGCTGGCGATTACGACCATATCGTCGCCCCCGCCACGACCGACGCCAAGAACGTGATGCCGCGGGTTGCCGCACTGCTCGACGTGATGGTGATCTCGGATGCCTCGGGCGTGGTCGACGCCGACACGTTCGAGCGCCCGATCTATGCCGGCAACGCGGTGCAGACGGTGAAATCGAGCGATGGCAAGAAGGTCATCACCTTCCGCACATCGACCTTCGATGCCGCCGGCGACGGTGGCTCGGCCACGGTCGAGACCATTGGCGCCGCCGACAATCCCGGCCTGTCGGAATGGGTCGAGGACAAGGTGGCCGAAAGCGACCGCCCCGAGCTTACCAGCGCGGGCGTCGTCGTCTCGGGTGGCCGTGGTGTCGGGTCCGAGGACGATTTCAAGCTGATCGAGCAACTGGCCGACAAGCTGGGCGCCGCGGTCGGTGCAAGCCGCGCCGCGGTCGATTCGGGCTATGCGCCCAACGATTGGCAGGTCGGCCAGACCGGCAAGGTCGTCGCACCCGAGCTTTACGTGGCCGTGGGTATCTCGGGCGCGATCCAGCACCTGGCGGGGATGAAGGATTCCAAGATCATCGTCGCGATCAACAAGGACGAAGAGGCCCCGATCTTCCAGGTCGCCGATTACGGCCTCGTGGCGGACCTCTTCACCGCCGTGCCCGAACTGATCGAGAAGCTCTGATACGGGGCGCAGAAGCGCACCGAACACGACAGGGGCCCGCCACCACCGGCGGGCCCTTTTTCATTGCAGGAGACCGGCCAGCGCGTCCACCACCGCGCCTGCGGCCTCGTCATGGGCGGCCGGGCCCATCAGGCCGCGCGCAACCGGCTCGTCCATGTCGGAATAGATCATCCCGTCCGTGCCATGTGCCAGTGCGGCCGGGCTTGCCACAACCTCGATCATCCGGGCCACGCGCGGGCGCAGTCGCTCGATCATCCAGCGTTCGATACCGAACGGGTCCTGTTCCGCGCCGGTCGGGTCCATCCGCTCTTCGGGCGCATGATCGGCGAACCACACCATCACGACCTCGGTCTCAAGCCGGGTCAGGAGCGTGCCCATCCGCGCCACCCAGGCCTGCTGCACCTCGTCCACGACCAGCCGGAACCGTTCCGGCGCGACCGTGGCAAGCCGGCCGAGCATATGGCGGGTAAAATGGAACTCGGTAAAATCCACCTCGCGAAAGATCGTCTGCATCAGTTGCGAGGCCCGGATGAAGCGGTCGTTCCGGCGCGGATGCACCGCGTAGAACCGGTTGCTGAGGTTCTGCGCCCCCATGACCTGAACTACGCAGATCCGCGCCCGCGCCGCCACATCGAGAACCCGGGGCGCGTTGAGATAGACATCGAGCCCCGCAGCGTTCAGCCCGAAATTGACACAGGTCAGCCCGGTCGCGGCCTCGACAAGGGCCGGATAGGGCCGGGCAATGAACTTGCCATAGGTCTCGGTCCCGCCGAGAAAGGCCAGGTAGTCGCCACCAAGATCGCGTTTCGGCCCGCGGAATGACAGCCCGCTGTCGCCGTAATTGCACGGTTGATAGTCAAGGGACCGCCCCCCCGGAGTCGCGAAGGTCATCTCACCCACCATTTCTGTCTCACCCGGATGCAGAATCACCGACGGGGATTGCCATTTCCCTAACGCGCGAATTTGGCGTGAATTTTCCCGGTCTGCGCCCAAGCCCGCCCTTGCCCTGCCCGCCCGCGCGCGCCTATTGTCGCCGGGGCAGAACGAGAGGGTACAGGCGATGGACATTCACAAGGTGGGCGTGATCGGCGCGGGACAGATGGGCAACGGGATCGCCCATGTGATGGCACTTGCGGGCTATGACGTGACCCTGAACGACATCGACCAGGATGCGCTTGATTCGGCGATGGCCCGGATCGAGAAGAACATGGCCCGCCAGGTCGGGCGCGACCAGATCACCGAAGAGGACATGCAGCGCGCGCTCGGGCGCATCAACCCCACACTCGACATGGCACGGGTGGGCGACAGCGACCTGGTGATCGAATCCGCGACCGAGAACGAGGCGATCAAGAACAAGATCATCGAAGGGCTGATCCCGCATCTGCGCCCCGAGACGATCGTGACCTCGAACACCTCGTCGATCTCGATCACGCGGCTGGCCGCACGCACCGACCGTCCCGAGAAATTCATGGGGTTTCACTTCATGAACCCGGTGCCGCTGATGAAACTGGTCGAGCTGATCCGCGGCATCGCCACCGACGAGGAAACCTACAAGAGTTGCCTTGGCGTGGTCGAACGGCTCGACAAGACGGCCGCCTCTGCCGAGGATTTTCCGGCCTTCATCGTCAACCGCATCCTGATCCCGATGATCAACGAGGCTTGCTATACGCTTTACGAGGGCGTCGGCAACGTGCGCTCGATCGACCAGGCGATGAAACTGGGGGCCAATCACCCCATGGGGCCGCTCGAACTCGCGGATTTCATCGGGCTCGATACATGCCTTGCGATCATGAACGTGCTGCATGACGGGCTGGCCGACACGAAATACCGCCCCTGTCCGCTGATGACGAAATATGTCGAGGCCGGATGGCTGGGCCGCAAGGCGGGCCGAGGATTCTATGACTACCGCGGCGAGACGCCGGTGCCCACACGCTGACGCATCGGGCCTTTCGCCGCGCGCTCAGTCCTCCAGCGAGAGGGTATGCGCGCGCAACCACGCCATGAAGCCGCGCGGGTCGGTCTTGACCTCTTCGAGCTTCTCGGGCGGGACCGGGTGGCCGATCACCGGCGATTGCGGCTTGTTGCAGCTGTGCACGATCTCGTGCAGCAACAGCCCCTGTCGCAAAGTGGCCGAGATGCGGTTGGCGATCTGGTAGAGCCGCGAATTCGACCCGGTAAACCGCACCGGCACGACCTGTGCACCCGACCGGCGAATCATCTGCGCGGTAAAGACATTCCATTCGCGTTCGATCACCGGCCCGAACATCGAATCCGACGAGGCCACCACCCCGGAGGGAAACAGCGTGACCAGCCCCCCCGCCTTGAGATGCTCCATGGCCCGGCCGCGCATTTCGACGAACTTGCGCTGCGCGTCATCCTCGTAGGGAAACGGCACCGGGATCATGAAGGACGATGCGACCTCGTCGATACCCGTCAACAGCGCGCGGGTCAGGATCTTGTAATCCGGTCGCACCCGCCCGATCAGCTCGGCCAGGATCATCCCGTCGACGAGGCCATGCGGGTGATTGGCGACCAGCACGACCGGCCCCTCCTTCGGAATCCGCGCAAGCTGTTCCTCGGGCGTGCCCAGCGGGATGCCCATCACGTCAAGCGCGGCGGGCCAGAATGCCTGGCCGCGCGGCGCGCCGCGCCGTTCGAATTCGCGGACCATGCGAATGATCCTGATCTTGCCGGTCAGCCATTCGATGCTGCGAATTGCCGTCGCACGCAACGGGCTGTCAAAGGAATTGGCATAGGTCAGCGACCGCCGGTCATGCCGCACCGTCGGTTCGGCCGGATCGGCGTGCATGTTGGCATCGAGCGGACCCGGGCCCCCAAGCCCGTCCTGTCTGGGTCTGTCCTGGGTGCGATCTACCACTTGGGCGAAACCCCGTATCCTTCCTTGGCGCCGCCTGCGCGGCGCCGGTCAGTTGTCCTCGCCGAACCGGTCCGCCACCAGCGCCGCCAGCGCATCGGCCAGCGCCTCGGCATCGGGTCCGGTCACCTGCACGTCAATAGTGCTTCCTTTCGGCGCTGCCAACATCAAAAGGCCCATGATGCTGTCGCCGCTGGCGCTCATCCCGTCCTTTATGATCTCGGCATGGGCGTCGAAGCCCTCGACCACCTCGACAAGCTTGGCCGAGGCGCGGGCATGCAGCCCCTTTTCGTTGACGATCGTCAACTGGCGCAGAGTGGTTTCGCTCATGGGCTTGCGTCGATCCTTGTCACCCGGCTGAAATGGTCTGGCTGTCGATATACTTGCGCCCCGCATCCATGGCCAGACGCACCGCCTCGGGCACGTTCAGATGGCGGGATTTTGCAAGCTTGATCAGCATCGGCAGGTTCGCCCCGTAGAGGATCCGGCGCTTTTCCTGCGCGCAGGCCATCAGCGAGAGGTTTGACGGCGAGCCGCCGAACATGTCGACCACCACCACCACGCCGTCGCCCTGATCGACCTCGTCGGCGGCCTCGCAGATCTCGGCCTGTTTCGCGGCACGGTCGCAATCGGCCGCGATGGCCACCGATCGCACCCCCTTCTGCACGCCGACCACATGCTCGACCGCGGCCAGGTATTCCCGGGCCAGCCCGCCATGCGCCACGATCACGATCCCGATCACGCCTGTGGTTCCTCGCTCATTTCCTCTCGTGCCTCCGGTCAAGGTCGCGACGGGGCGCTTGCGTGGCGCTCCAGTTCGCGGTGCCTTATTGACACCGGCCAGCCCTCCTCTGCAAGGGTCTTGGCCAGCTTTTCGGCCAATGCGACCGACCTGTGTTGCCCGCCGGTGCAGCCGAACGCAACCGACAGATGTGCCTTGCCCTCCTCGGCATGTGCCGGCAGCAGCATCCGCACCAATCCTGCCACGCGGTCGAAGAACTCGGCAAAGCGGGGGTCCGTCGCGATATGACCTGCAACGCGCGCATCGCGCCCGTCGAACATGCGCAGGTCAGGCTCCCAATAGGGGTTCCTGAGAAAGCGGCAATCGAACACCATGTCGATGCCCCGCGGCAGCCCGCGCTTGTAGGAGAAGGAGTTGACCGACACGGCCAGCCGCCGCCCCTGAGGGTCGGGGGCGAACCAGCCTTCGACCTCGGCGCGCAGGTCATGCGGTGTCAGATCCGAGGTGTCGATCAGGATATCGGCCCGCGCGCGCACCGGCATCAACAGGTCGAACTCGCGCGCGATGCCCAGCTCCGGACTCTCGGCCGGCGCCAGCGGATGACGGCGGCGGGTCTCCGAAAAGCGCCGCAGCAGCACGTCCTCGCGACAATCGAGATAGAGCACTTCGAGCCGCTGACCGGGGCCATGCCCCATGGCGTCGATCAATTCGATCAGGGCATTGGCCGAGAACTCGCGATTCCGTGTGTCGATCCCCAGTGCCAGCGGCCGGTCATGCCCCGGCCCCTCCAGCAGCCGCGGCATGAGCGACAGCGGCAGGTTGTCGATCGCCTCGTATCCCAGGTCCTCGAGCGCCCGGATCGCGGTGGAGCGGCCAGCCCCGGAAGGGCCGGTCACCAGAACGCGGCGCAGCCGGTTTTGCGAATCGGCCGGCGCATCGCCCGGACGCGCAACGGGATGATCCGGGGCGTGGGGCCGATTTTCGGACATGATGATCCTAGCCTCCGAGTTGCAGTCAAACGGTCAGTCGCTGCGACCGCCCTTGAGATATTGCATGATCGCGGCCGGAAAATGACCTGTCTCGACATTGTGAAGCAAAGGCAGCTCGAGGCCCAGAACCGATTTGCTGCGACGCGGCGGAAGTCGCTCAGTCTCGGCCCTGTCGAGATCGACGACCAGCGCCAGCGGCACCGGCCCGACCGGCGCCGCCCCGAGCAGGCCGACGAATCGCGCCTCGATCAGGCCCGAGATCGCGGGCGGGCAGGTCGCGATCAGCCCGGCATCCGCCCGCGTCACGATCACCCGGTCATCGGCAACCAACCCGGCGCCAAGCGCCATGAGCCTGAGCGCCAAGGCCGACTTGCCCCCCCCCGACGCCCCGAGCATGAGGATCCCGCGCCCGTCGACGGCGACGCAACTTCCATGGAAAACCTCGCGGTGTTCCGGCGCCTGCGCCATGGGTCAGAGCGGGAGGCCGACGACGAACCGCGCGCCCAGCGGCTCCGAGACGGCGTCGGCATCGGTGGGGCGGATGTTCTCGGCCCAGATCACGCCATCATGCGCTTCGACGATCTGTTTCGAGATCGCGAGGCCAAGCCCCGAATTGTTGCCGAACTGGCCTTCGGGGCGTTCGGAATAGAACCGTTTGAAGATGTTGCTGAGCGCCTGTTCGGGAATGCCGGGGCCGGTATCCTCGACCACGACCAGCACCCGGTTCTCGCGCTTGCGCGCCCAGACGCGGATCGCGTCACCCTCTTCGCAGAACGAGATCGCGTTGGTGATCAGGTTGACAAAGACCTGCGCCAGCCGCGCCTCGAGCCCGTTGATCACGATCGGGTCCTGCGGCAGATCGGTGATGAAGTCGATACCCTTCTTCTTGGCATCCTCGCCCAGGAACTGGCACAGGTTGCCCAGCATCTTGAGCAGGTCAAAACTCTCCTGCTCTTCCTTGACCAGCTCGCTGTCGAGCCGCGAAGCGTTCGAGATGTCGCTCACCAGCCGGTCGAGGCGGCGCACGTCATGCTCGATCACGTCGAGCAGCTTGTCGCGATGCTCTTGCTTCTTGACCATGCGCAGGCTGCCCACGGCGCTGCGCAGGCTGGCCAGCGGGTTCTTGATCTCGTGCGCGACATCGGCGGCGAATTGTTCGTTGCTGTCGATCCGGTCGTAAAGAGCGGCCACCATGCCCCGCAGCGCGCCTGACAGGCGCCCGATCTCGTCGGGCCGCGCCGTCAGATCGGGGATGCGGATGCGCCCGCCGGTGCGCCGTTTGCGATTGTCGCGGTCGCGCCCGAGTTCGGCAGCGGCGGCCAGGTCGGAAATCGGGTTGGCGATGATCGAGGCCAGCACGAGGCTCAACCCGATCGACACCAGCGTCGCGACGATGAACATCTGCAGCACCCGCTCGCGTTCCCCCCGGACAAGGCGGTCGATCTCGCCCGAGGTGGCCGCGAGCGCCACCACCGCGACGGACTCACCTTCCTGCTTGACCGGGGTGGCCACGGTAAAGACACGCCCCTCGCCCAAACCGCCCGGCGCGACCTGCGGGCCATTTCGCAGGGTCGATGCCACCAGATCACGCGCCTGATCCTCGACCGCGATCAGGACCTGCGCCGCGGGTTCGCTGCCCGACATCATGGTGATCTTTTCCCACAGCCAGCTCAACCCGTCGGTCAGAACCGTGCGACTGGCCTCGGGCGGATCGTCGAAGGCCGCGCCGATGCCGCGCCCGCCAACCGTCCCGACCAGCGAGCCCGCGCTGTCGAACACGAACACCTGCACCCCTTGCCGCAGCGCCAGCCCGTCGAGAACCTTGTTCACGTCGACCCCGTCGCCGGCCGCGAAATCGACCGGCGTTTCCGAGGGGATCGCCGCCTCGAACACGTTGGAGATCAGCGTGGCCTCGGCCATCAACCCGCGCGCGCGCTGCTGCGCCAGCCCGTCGCGCGACGAGTTGAGATAGAGGATTCCAGCGACCAGCACGTTGAGTGCGATCAGGTTGAAGGTGATGATCTTGCGCGCCAGCGGCGAGCCCTTGAGCGAGAACAGGCCGCGCTTCTCGCGGCTGGCACGCAGCTCGTCGTCAACGGTGCTTCCGGGGGTGACGAAATCGTCCCCCAGAACAATATCACCATCGCGTTCTGGCGCCATGTCGCGCACGCTCACCCCTCGATCGGGCCGATCCGGCCCGGTTGCCCGCCCCGCCTATTCTTCGTTGTAGCGGTAGCCAATTCCATAAAGCGTCTCGATCGCCGAGAATTCCGGATCGACGCTGCGCATCTTCTTGCGCAGACGCTTGATGTGGCTGTCGATGGTGCGGTCATCCACATAGACCTGATCGTCATAGGCCACGTCCATCAACTGGTCGCGCGACTTGACGAAACCGGGCCGTTGCGCCAGCGCCTGCAACAGCAGGAACTCGGTCACGGTCAGCGACACGTCCTGCCCCTTCCAGGCGACCGCGTGGCGCAGCGGGTCCATCCGCAACTCGCCGCGTTCCATCACCTTGGTCTCTTCGGTATCGCCCACGATGTCGCCCGCGACTGCATCCTGCCGGCGCAGAAGCGCGCGGATACGCTCGACCAGAAGCCGTTGGGAAAAAGGCTTTTTCACGTAATCGTCCGCGCCCATGCGCAGCCCCAGAACCTCGTCGATCTCCTCGTCCTTGGAGGTCAGGAAAATTACCGGCATCTGGGTTTTCTGGCGCAGCCGCTGAAGCAGGTCCATCCCGTCCATACGCGGCATCTTGATGTCAAGAACCGCCATGTCGGGAAGCTTGCGGTTGAACGCGTCCAGCGCCTGTTGCCCGTCGTGATAGGTTTCGACCTCGAACCCTTCCGCCTCGAGAGTCATGGCCACGGATGTCAGGATATTCCTGTCATCGTCCACAAGGGCGATTTTCGACATGTCCGAAATCCTTCTACTGCTCTTTATACCTGATTTTTCGCTCACACTCGCCCTTTTGACCTTTACAATCAATCCCAAACTGCGAATCACCCCCGCCGCAGGGCCGATTTTGACACTGAAATGTCTTAACAATGGCTAATTTGCCTCACATTTCGTCGCATCTCCGCGTTTGGTGGCGCTAACTTGGGCTTGGTTGCGCTAACTGCGCCAAACCGTCCTGTTCCTGACCGGAAACGACATGTTAAGAGGCGCGTTATCGGGCCGGTCGTGGGACCCGCCGCACCACGGGGCCGCGCCCGCAACCCGGCTCCGAATGCGAAGGCAGGGCTCGACCAGACCCGGACACCGGGGCGCGAGATGCGCGCGCGGTCCGGAAGCGCAGGCACTTGAAGGAGCATTGGCAGATGACATTTGGACGGGTAAACCCCAATTTCCAGCTTGAGGATCAAGGCATTACCGGGCTGGGAGATGTCCATTACAACCTCATGGAGCCGGCACTGATCGAAGCCGCGCTGCGCAATGGCGAAGGCCATCTCGGCAATGGCGGCACCTTTCTTGTCGCGACCGGGAAATTCACCGGCCGCTCGCCCAAGGACAAGCACGTGGTGCGCACCGAAAGCGTCGCCGACCAGATCTGGTGGGAAAACAATGCCGAAATGAGCGTGGAAGGTTTCGACACCCTCTATGCCGACATGCTCGATCACATGAAGGGGCGCAGCTACTACGTGCAGGACCTCATCGGCGGCGCCGACCCGGCCCATGCGATCAACGTGCGCATGGTCACCGAACTGGCCTGGCACGGGCTTTTCATCCGCCACCTGTTGCGCCGCCCCGAACGCTCGGCGCTCGAAGGCTATATCGCCGATTTCACCGTCATCAACTGCCCCGGTTTCAAGGCCGATCCGGCGCGTCACGATTGCCGCAGCGACACGGTGATCGCGCTCAATTTCGACCGCAAGCTGATCCTGATCGGCGGCACCGAGTATGCCGGCGAGAACAAGAAATCCGTGTTCACCCTGCTCAACTACCTGCTGCCGGAGAAAGGCGTCATGCCGATGCATTGCTCGGCCAACCACGCCACCGGCAACCCGGTCGACACCGCCGTCTTCTTCGGCCTGTCGGGCACCGGCAAGACCACGCTTTCGGCCGATCCGGCGCGCACGCTCATCGGCGATGACGAGCATGGCTGGTCGGATCGCGGCACCTTCAATTTCGAGGGCGGCTGCTATGCCAAGACGATCGGCCTCGATGCCGAGGCCGAGCCGGAAATCTTTGCCACCACGTCGAAATTCGGCACGGTGATCGAGAACATGGTGTTTGATGACGAAACCCGCGTTCTCGATTTCGAAGATGACGCGCTGACCGCGAACATGCGTTGCGCCTATCCGCTCGACTATATCTCGAACGCCTCGGATACAGGGATGGGCGGACACCCGAAAAACGTGATCATGCTGACTTGCGACGCCTTTGGCGTGCTGCCCCCGATCGCGCGGCTGACCCCGGCGCAGGCGATGTATCACTTCCTGTCGGGCTTCACCGCCAAGGTCGCCGGCACCGAGCGCGGCGTGACCGAGCCCGAGCCCACGTTCTCGACCTGTTTCGGCGCCCCCTTCATGCCGCGCCGTCCCGAGGTCTATGGCAACCTCCTGCGCGACAAGATCGCCACGCATGGTGCGACCTGCTGGCTGGTCAACACCGGCTGGACCGGCGGCGCCTATGGCACCGGCTCGCGGATGCCGATCCACGCCACGCGCGCGCTGCTGACCGCCGCACTTGACGGATCGCTGAACGAGGCGACCTTCCGCAAGGATCCGAATTTCGGTTTCGACGTGCCGGTGACCGTGCCGGGCGTCGATGCCACGCTGCTCGACCCGCGCGCGACCTGGGCCGACAAGGAAGGCTATGACGCGCAGGCCGCGAAACTGGTTCAGATGTTCGCCGACAATTTCGCGCAATACGTGCCCTATATCGACGACGACGTGAAGGCCGCCGCCATCGGGTAAGCCCGCAGGCGGGACAGATCATCGCAGCCCCCGGTTCGCAAGGATCGGGGCGCCCTGCCATTGGGCGAATGTGGCGCCTTTGAGTATTTTGCCCAAGAAAGAGAACGGCGCGTGGCGCGGGGGGCCTTTACCCCATCAACCCGCGGCGAATGAGGTTCAGCCCGGCAAAGATCAGCACGATGAGCGTTGCGCGCTGGAACAGGCGCTGGTCGATCCTGTCCTGCAGCTTGAACCCGATCCACATGCCGAAAAGCGCGGGCGGCAGCGTCGCAAACGCGAAGGGCAACGTTTCCCAGCGCAGCACGCCCGAGCCGACATGTGCCGCGCTCAGCACCACAGAGCCCAGCGCGTAAAGCACCCCCTGGATGCGCACCTGGTCGAGCTTGGGCGTGTCGAGCGCGGTCAGGAAGAGCACGGTGGGTGGCCCCCATGTGCCCGAAAAGCCCCCCATCGCCCCGGCCAGCGCGCCAACGCCAACCTGGGCCACCGGCTCGCGTTCCGGCGGAATCCGCGGGCGCCAGCCCCAAAGC
>NZ_JAWLDS010000077.1:0-14869 GCF_041686535.1 Aquicoccus sp.
TTGAGCGAGTTCAACATGGGCGTGGCCGCCGTGCTGCTGGTGTTCGTGGTTCTGGCGGGGCCGACGATCCTCATCCTTGAGACCTTCACCTCTGGCATCGGCGCCTATCTGCAGGGGCTCATCGGGGCCAGTTTTCGCGTCGGCGCGGCAAGCGATCCCGATTGGCAGGCCGACTGGACGCTGTTCTACTGGGTGTGGTGGATTTCATGGTCGCCCTTCGTGGGCATATTCGCGGCGCGCATATCGCGCGGGCGCACCATCCGCGAGATGATCGCGGGCATGCTGCTTGCGCCGACCTTGCTGGGGTTCTTCTGGTTCGCGGCGTTCGGCGGCACGGCCTTGTTGCTGGAATCCGAGGGCACAGGCCGCATCGCCGAGATGTCGATGGAGGACGAGGCGCTTTCGCTTTACGCGATGCTGGCGGAAATGCCGCTTGCCATGGTGACCTCGGCGCTGGCCACGCTTGCGATCGTGGTGTTCTTCATCACCTCGTCGGATTCTGGCTCGCTCGTGGATGTGATGGTGACCTCGGGGGGGCATCCAAGCCCGCCTGCGCCCTATCGCGTGTTCTGGTGCGTGACCGAGGGCGTGGTGGCGATGAGCCTCCTGTCTGCCGGCGGGCTGATCGCGATGCGCACCGCGTCGCTGACCTCGGCGCTCCCGCTGACGGTATTTCTGCTTGTTGCCTGCACCGGCCTGATACGCGCCTTGCGGATCGACGCCGCAACTGACGGACGCCCCAGCCAGGACGCCATCGCGCCGGATTGAAGCGTGCCGCGCGAAACCCGCATCACCAGTGCCCGCCGCGCCTTGCGCTTTGGGGACACTGACGATGATCCATTTATAGGGTATTCCCCGAAACGTCCTAGCCGCGCTTGATCGAGACCTTCTTCGCTTCGGTCGCTTGCGGCGATTTCCTGGGCACGCTGATGCTCAGCACGCCATCCTTGAGATTGGCCTCGATCCTTTCGCCATCGGCGTCCTCGGGCAGGCGGAACGAACGGGAAAACGCGCCATACTGACGTTCGGAAAAGAACCAGGTGTCGCCCTTTTCTTCTTTCGTGGCGCTTTTCTCGCCCTTCACGCTCACCACCCCGGAATTGACCGAGATGTCGATGTCCTTGTCCTCGACACCCGGCAGTTCCATGGTGATGTGGTAGGCATTGTCATTGGCGCTCGCATCCGAGGCCGGTGCCAGCCAGTCGGCCACCTTGGATCCGAAATTGCGAAGCGGTTCGTAAACAGAGGGCCAAAGGCCCGCCGTGTGGGATTTCTCGACCATTGTAGGCACTCCTTTGCAAGTTTACACACGTCCCATTTAGGGCGAGTCGGACACGGTCTGCATTGACCTGTGACAAGTGTCGCCATCCGGTTCACACGGAAAGGAGAGCAGATGCGCGCAGTTTTGCAACGGGTGTCTGAGGCGTCGGTTCGCGTCGGGGGCGCGGTCGTCGGGCAGATCGGTCCGGGTCTGCTGATCCTCGTCTGTGCCATGCAGGACGACACCGAGGCCGAGGCCGACCGTCTGGCCGCGAAGATCGCCAAGCTGCGCATATTCCGTGATGCGGAGGGCCGGATGAACCGGTCGGTGCGCGATGTGTCGGCTGCGGCGCTGGTGGTGTCGCAATTCACGCTGGCCGCCGATACCGCCCGCGGCAATCGCCCCGGGTTTTCGCAAGCCGCGCCGCCGGAGGAGGGGGAACGGCTCTACCTGCACTTTACCGAGGCGCTGCGCGCGCAGGACGTGCCCTGTGAAACCGGGCAATTCGCCTCGGACATGCAGGTCGGCCTCGTCAATGACGGTCCGGTGACGATCTGGATCGACACGCGCGAGGCGTGAGCGAAAGGGTTGCGCCGCGGCTTTGCCGCGTCGCGGCGGGGCCTCGCTTCGCTCGGCCGGGCCCTGGGATCGCGACGGGCCCTTGTCCGACGGTCGGCCCGGGCAAACGAGTATTTTTGCCAAGAAAGAGCAAGGACGGGCTGCGTTTGCCCGCTTTTGCTGGCTGGTGTCGCACGGGTCGATTGCGACACGATCGGGTCGCGACCTTGCTTGCCATCCGGGCGGGGGATGTCATGGTGCGGTATATGCGCCTCTTGATCTCTTTTGCCGCCCTCTTTCTCTCGGTGTTGCTGTTGCAGCTTTCGACCGGTGGTGTCGGGCCGCTCGACGCGCTGTCCGGGCTGGTGCTGGGATTCTCGCGGGCCGAGATCGGGATGCTGGGCTCGGCCCATTTTCTCGGGTTTTTCATCGGCTGCTGGTGGGCGCCGCGCGTCATGGGGTCGGTCGGCCATTCGCGCGCCTTTGCCGCCTTCACCGCAAGCGGCGCGATCGGGCTTCTGGCGCATTACCTGTGGATCGACGCCTATGCCTGGGCGCTGTTTCGCGTGGCCTCGGGGTTTTGCGTGGCGGGCGCCTATACGGTGGTCGAGGCATGGTTGCAGGCCAAGGTCACCAACGAGACGCGGGGGCGCACGATGGGGGTCTACCGGGTGGTGGACATGACCGGGTCGCTGGCGGCGCAGATGGTGATCTCGGTGCTGGAGCCGGCGTCATACGTGTCCTACAACCTGCTGGCGCTGCTCTGCTGTGCGGCGCTCCTGCCGCTCACGCTGAGCCGCACGACCCAGCCCGACACGCCCGATGCGCCCCGACTGCACCCGATGCTCGCGATCGGCCTGTCACCGCTGGCGGTGGCGGGCGTGGTGGTGGCGGCGCTTTCCTCGGCGGCGTTTCGGATGGTGGGGCCGGTTTACGGGCAGGAGGTGGGGCTGGCCACTTCGCAGATCGCGTGGTTCCTGGCCGCCTTCGTGCTGGGCGGGGCGCTGGCGCAATACCCGGTGGGCTGGCTTGCCGACCGGTTCGACCGGCGCTGGGTGTTGATCGGCATGTCGCTGGCCGCGGTGGGCAGTTGCCTTGCGACCGCGTTGATGACGGGGGTGTCGACGACGGGCATCATGCTCAATGCCGGGATATTCGGGGTGACGACTTTTCCGATCTATTCGATCTCGGCCGCGCATGCCCATGATTTCGCCGAAAGCGATCAGAGGGTCGAGCTTTCGGCGGCGCTCATGTTCTGGTTCGCGGTCGGGGCGATCGCGGCGCCCTATTCCGCCTCATACCTGATGGAATGGTTCGGCCCGCCCGCGCTCTTCGCGATGATCGCGGCGGGGCATGTCGTGCTGGTGATCTTCGGCCTGACCCGGATGCGCGCCCGCACAACGCCCAAAGAGCGCACCGCCTATGTCTGGTCGCCGCGCACCTCGTTCCTGATCGGGCGGCTCCTGGGCAAATCGCGCGAACGCTGAGCCTGCGCGGCCGGACCGGATTTCGCGGGCTTGCTGGTGGCTGGAACTCGCCTGCGCAATGGTCTAGACGGGAGCCGAGCGCAGATACCGGAGCGACCATGGCACGCCACCTCATCACATCGGCCATTCCCTATATCAACGGGATCAAGCACCTTGGGAACCTGGTGGGAAGCCAGCTTCCTGCCGATCTCTTTGCCCGCTATCAGCGGGCGCGCGGGCATGAGGTCCTGTTCCTGTGCGCGACCGACGAACACGGCACCCCGGCCGAGATCGCCGCCCAGAAGGCGGGCAAGCCGGTGGCGGAATATTGTGCCGAGATGCACGAGGTCCAGGCGGGGATCGCGCGTGGCTTCGGCCTGAGCTTCGATCATTTCGGGCGCTCGTCGAGTCCGCAGAACGAGAAGCTCACCCAGCATTTCGCGGGCCGCCTCTACGAGGCCGGGCTGATCGAGGAAGTGACCGAGAAACAGGTCTATTCCAGGGCCGACAAGCGCTTCCTGCCCGACCGCTATATCGAGGGCACGTGCCCCAACTGCGGATACGAGAAGGCGCGTGGCGATCAATGCGAGAACTGCACCAAGCAGCTTGACCCCACGGACCTGATCAACCCGCGCAGCGCGATTTCGGGCTCGACCGATCTCGAAGTGCGCGAGACCACGCATCTTTTCCTCAAGCAATCGAAGATGCGCGACCGGCTGCGCGCGTGGATCGACACCAAGACCGACTGGCCGGTGCTGACCACGTCGATCGCCCGCAAATGGCTCGACGATGGCGACGGGCTTCAGGACCGTGGCATCACCCGTGATCTCGACTGGGGCATTCCGGTCAAGCGTGGCGACGAGGACTGGCCCGGGATGGAGGGCAAGGTTTTCTATGTCTGGTTCGACGCGCCGATCGAGTATATCGCCTGCGCGATGGAATGGGTCGATGCGGGCAAGGGCGAGAACTGGGAACGCTGGTGGCGCACCGACAAGGGCGCGGATGACGTGACCTATACCCAGTTCATGGGCAAGGACAACGTGCCGTTTCACACGCTCAGCTTTCCGGCCACGATCCTCGGGAGTGGCGAGCCGTGGAAGCTCGTCGATTACATCAAGAGTTTCAATTACCTCAATTATGACGGGGGGCAGTTCAGCACCTCGCAGGGGCGTGGCGTTTTCATGGACCAGGCGCTTGACCTGCTGCCCGCCGATTACTGGCGCTGGTGGCTGTTGTCGCATGTGCCGGAGACCTCGGATTCCGAGTTCACGTGGGAGAGTTTCCAATCCGGCGTGAACAAGGATCTGGCCGACGTCCTGGGCAATTTCGTGAGCCGCGTGACCAAGTTCTGCCGCTCGAAATTCGGTGAGGAGGTGCCAGCGGGCGGAATGCCGGGCGCGCGCGAGGCGGCGCTGATCGAGGACCTGACCGCCCGCATCCGGGCCTATGAAGCGCATATGGAGGGCATGGAAATCCGGCGCGCGGCCGCCGCGCTGCGTGCGATCTGGGTTCTGGGCAACGAATACCTGCAGGAGGCAGCGCCCTGGGCCACGTTCAAGGAGGACGAGGCGCAGGCCGCGATGCAGATCCGCCTCGCGCTCAACCTGATCCGGCTTTACGGGGTTTTGTCGCAGCCCTTTGTCCCCGACACCACGGAGACGATCCGCGAGGCCCTGCGCTGTGAGGACATGCATTGGCCCGATGACGTGGCCGCGTCGCTCGAGGTGCTGGGGCCGGGCCACGGGTTCAGCGTGCCCGAGAACCTGTTTTCAAAGATCACGGACGAGCAGCGCGAAGACTGGCAGGCGCGGTTTTCCGGCACGCGGGGGTAAGGCGTGCGGCGGCCCCCGCCTCAGGCGGCGACCGGGCCGGGAAAGTGACAGGCAACGCGGGTCGGGCCCTTGTCTTCGAGATCGGGCTGAACCTCGCGGCAGATGTCCTGCGCGCGTGGACAGCGGTCGGCGAAGGCGCAGCCCGGCGGCGGGTTGATCGGCGAGGGCGGATCGCCAGAGATCTTGAGCGGACGGACATAGCCCTTCGACTTGCGCCGGGCGAGTGACGGCGCCGCGGACAAGAGCGCCTGTGTATAAGGGTGTTGTGCCGAGTCGAAGAGCGCGCCGCGGCTGGCATGTTCGACGATCTTGCCCAGGTACATCACCGCCACATCGTCACAGACATGGCGGACCACGCCGAGATCGTGACTGATCAGCAGATAGCTGAGCCCCAACTCGTCCTTGAGCCGGGCCAGAAGGTTGAGGATTTGCGCCTGGATCGCCACGTCGAGCGCCGAGACCGGTTCGTCGCAGACCAGGAGCTTGGGGTTGGTGGTGAGCGCGCGGGCGATGGAAATGCGCTGGCGCTGGCCGCCCGAGAACTGGTGTGGAAAGAGGTTGAGCTGATCCGGGCGCAGGCCGACGAGCTTGAACAGGTCGCGCACGCGGGCGACACGCTCTTCCATCGTGCCCATCTCCATCAGGTCCATCGGTTCGCGCACGATGT
The DNA here is from genome assembly GCF_041686535.1 of Aquicoccus sp. Lineage (NCBI taxonomy): Bacteria > Pseudomonadati > Pseudomonadota > Alphaproteobacteria > Rhodobacterales > Paracoccaceae > Aquicoccus > Aquicoccus sp. The sequence goes on from NZ_JAWLDS010000077.1 coordinate 5,785, forward strand.
CGATCACGCGCGCCCGCGGGTTGAGCGATGAATAGGGGTCCTGGAAGATCAACTGGACGTCGCGCCGGCGGGCGCGCATCTCTTCGTCGGACAATGTCAGAAGATCCTGGCCCTCGAACAGCACCTGGCCACCGGCTGCCTCGGTCAGGCGGATCGCGGCCATGGCGGTGGTGGTCTTGCCCGAGCCGCTTTCGCCGACGATGCCGAGCGCGCGGCCCTTTTCGAGCGTGAACGAGACTTGCCGCACCGCTTCGAGCACGGGGCGCGGGCCGAACAGGCCCTTGCGCGGCATGTCGAACTGCACGGTGAGATCGCGAACGTCGAGAAGCTTGGTCATATCCGGCCCTCCTCGACGGCGTGGCAGGCGGCGGGATGATGGTCATGGTTTACCAGGAGCGGCTTTTCGCGGCGGCAGCGCTCATTGGCGTGTTCGCAGCGCTCGGCAAAGGCGCAGCCGGCGCCCAGAAGGTGCAGCGGCGGCACGACGCCGGGGATCTCCTTGAGCGCGTGATCCTCGCGCCCGAGAGCGGGGATGCAGTCGATCAGCCCGCGCGCGTAAGGGTGCTGCGGGAAATCGAGCACGTCGTCGGCGCGGGCCTCTTCGATGATGCGGCCGGCATACATCACCGCCACCCGGTCGGCCATTTCCGAGATGGCCCCCATGTCATGGGTGATCAGGACGATCGCCGCGCCGAAATCGCGCTGGATCTCGTTCAGCAGGTCGAAGATCTGGGCCTGCACCGTCACGTCTAGCGCGGTTGTGGGTTCATCGGCGATCAGCACCTTGGGTCGGCAAGAGACCGCCATGGCAATCATCACCCGCTGACGCATCCCGCCCGAAAGCTGGTGTGGATAGTCGTGGACGCGGGCCTTGGGCGAGGGGATGCCGACCCGGTCGAGCAGCGCCACCGCATCCTTGAGCGCCTGGTCGTGGCTGACCTTCTGGTGCAGCATGATCGCCTCGGCGATCTGGTCGCCCACGGTAAAGACCGGGTTGAGCGATGTCATCGGTTCCTGAAAGATCATGGCGATGTCGGCGCCGCGCATCGCGCGGAGTCGCGAGGGGCGGGCGCCGACCAGTTCCTCGCCGTCAAGGCGGATCGAGCCACCCGCGATCCGGCCCGGCGGCGACGGGATGAGTCCCATCGTGGCCAGCGCGGTGATCGACTTGCCACAGCCCGATTCGCCCACCACGCCCAGTGTTTCGCCCGCGTTGACATGGAGCGACACCCCGTCGAGGGCGGTGACCTGTCCATAGCGGGTGTTGAACGTGACCCTGAGGTCGCTGATGTCGAGAAGGGCCGTCATCACCGCTCCCTCAGTTTCGGGTTGAACGCGTCGTTGAGGCCGTCACCGATGAGGCTGACCGCGAAGACGGTGAAGAAGATGGCAAGGCCGGGGAAGGTTACCGGCCACCACGCATCTAGGATGTAGTCGCGGTTGGCGCCGATCATCAGGCCCCAGCTCATCACGTTTGGATCGCCCAGGCCCAGGAAGCTCAGCCCGGCCTCGAAGAGGATCGCGATGCCGATGGTCAGGGTGGCCGACACGATCAGCGGGGGCATGGCATTGGGCAGGATCACCTTCCACATGATGCGCATGTTGCGCGCGCCGATGGCGCGGGCGGCGGTGACGTATTCAAGCTCCTTGATCCTGAGAAACTCGGCCCGGGTGAGGCGCGCGGTCTGCGGCCACGAGACCACGCCGATGGCAATCGCGATGGTCCAGAGCGATGGTTCGAAGAGCGTGACCAGAACCATTGCGAACAAGAGCGCAGGCAGGACCTGGAAGAACTCGGTGATGCGCATCAGAAGATTGTCGATCCAGCCGCCATAGAACCCGGCCAATGAGCCGAGGGCGATGCCAATCACCATGGTGATGGCGGCCGCGGCGGCGCCCACGGCGAGGGTCGGGCCGCCACCGGTCAGCATACCGGCCATGATGTCGCGTCCGAGGTAATCGGTGCCGAGCGGATATTCGGGCGTGACACCGGGGGCTTCGTGCGGGGCCCAGACCACGTCGTAGGGATCGCCGGAATAGAAGAACGTGCCGTAGAGCGTCGCCAGCACGATGAAGGCAAGGATCACCATGCCGACCAGCGCGGGCACATTGCGCCGGAACATACGCCATGCTTCGCGGGCGGGGGATTCGGCCTTGTAGTCGGGCGTGTCGGTCATGATTTGCCTCTGAGCCTGGGGTCTGCCCAGCGATAGGAAATGTCGGTCAGGATATTGGCCACGACCACCATGGCCGAGGCGAAGAACAGAACCCCCATGATGGTGGGGTAATCGCGGCGCAGGATCGAATCGAACGCAAGCCGACCCATGCCGGGCCAGTTGAACACGGTCTCGACCAGCAGGGCGCCCGAGATGAGATTGCCGAATTGCAGGCCGGCGACGGTCAGGATCGGCAGCGCCGCGTTGCGCAGCGCGTGTTTGAAGAGCACGGTCTTTTCGGCCGCCCCCTTGGCGCGTGCGGTGCGGATGTAGTCGGAGCCCAGCACCTCCAGCATGGAGGCGCGCGAAAGCCGCGCGTATTGCGCGAGATAGATGATGGCGAGGGTGAATGCGGGCAAGACGAGGTGGTGTGCGACATCAAGCGCCCAGGTCAGGCCGCCGGCGCTGCGCAGGCGGACCGACTGCATCCCCTCGACCGGAAAGATCGGAAGGACCGAGGCGAACAGGATGATCAGCATGATCCCGGTCCAGAACACGGGAACGGCATAGCCGATCGTGGCAAAGACCGAGACGAAGCCCGACATCACGCCATTGGGTTTGCGCGCGGCGATGACGCCGAGAAAGACACCCAGGAGGATCGAAAGGATCTGTGCCGTGATCACCAGAAGGATGGTTGCGCCGATACGTTGCCCGATAAGTGACGACACGGGCTGATCGAAGAAGAAGCTCTTGCCAAGGTCGCCTTGCAGCACGTTGCCGACATAGATGCCAAGCTGCGTGATCACCGGCTTGTTGAGGCCGTAATCCTCGCGAATGCTTGCGAGCATCTCGTCCGAGGCGCCGCCCATTTCGCCGGCAATGACCACCGCGGGATCGCCGGGGGCAAGACGTATCAGCAGGAAGTTCAGTACGACCACGCCGAGCATCAGGATGAGCCCATAACCGACGCGGCGGAGAATGTAGGAAGAGCTCATGCGGCGTTCCTTCGGGGACGTGAATGCGGCGAAGCATGACAGGCTGTCCGAGCATGTCGTGATCTGCCAGGAAAGAACCGGCCGGAGCCCTGCCACGGGGTGACCCGTGGCAGGGAGGGGCCCGGGTTACTCAGACCATTCGAGACGGTCCAGCGGGTGCATGGTGCCCCAGATGCCCTTGGGCGGGTTCATCAACCGGTTGTCATAGGCGGTGTGATAGGGGGTCGCGTTGATGAAGTAGATCGGCACGTCCTGCGCGATGATGTGCTGGAACCGCGAATAGAGTTCCTTGCGCTTGTCCGGGTCCTGTTCGATCGCCGCGGCGTTCAGGATTTCGTCTACCTCTTCGTTGCAATAGCTCTGGGTGTTGGACCAGATCACGCCCTCCCGGATGTTCGAGCACAGATAGGTGCGGTGCACCCCGACCACCGGGTCGCCCCAGTTGAACACGACGTCCATGGTGAGTTCGAATTCATGCCCGCTGACGCGGCCCGCCCATGTCGGGAAATCCGGCGCCGAGCGCACGGTCAGGTCGATGCCGATCTTCTTGAGCTGCGACTTGAGATACTCGGCGACCGATTGCTGCTGTTCCTTGGTGCCGGGAATGAAGTCGATGGTGAGTTCCATCCCGTCGCCGAAGCCGGCCTCGGCCATGAGTGCGTTGGCCTTGTCGAGGTCGACGTCATAGGCTTCGATCGTGTCATCGAAGAAGGGCGAGCTTTCGATGATCGGGCCACGTTGTTGCGTCGAGACACCGCGATGCAGGGCATTGGTGATGAATTCGCGGTCGGTTGCATAGGCGATGGCCTGGCGTACCCGCACATCGCTGAGCTTTTCGCTCTTGGTGTTGAAAGCCAGCCAGTTGATCGGGCCGACGGCGGCATAACCTTCATCGGTGATCTCGATGTGATCGGCCTTTTCCAGTCGGAGGATTTCCTGGCTGCCCGCCATGAAGGGATACATGTCGACATCGCCATTTTCCATCGAGATCAGCAGGGATGAGGGATCCTTGACCATGTTGATGATGATCTCGTCCAGCTTGGGGCGACCGTCGATGAAGAAATCCGGATTCTTCTTGAGGATGATCGCCTCACCGGCGGTGAACTCTTCGAGCATGAAGGGGCCAGATCCGACCGGTTCGCTGTTGGCGGGGTGCGATTTCACGTCTTGCCCGTCATCGAAGATATGCTTTGGAAGCACCGGGGCCAGCGCAGGGGACAGCGCCAGCAAGAGCGCCGGGTGCGGTTGGCTGAGCCGGATGACGACGGTGTGCTCGTCCGGGGTCTCGATCGTGTCGACCGGGGCAAACATCGACTGGAAGGGGTGGTTCTCCTTGGTCGTCATGATCGAGAAGGCCACGTCTTCGGACGTGATCGGCTCACCGTCATGGAAGGTGGCGTTCTGCACGAGGTTGAGCGTGACCGACAGGCCGTCGTCGCTGACGTCCCAGCTTTCGGCGAGATAGGGCTGGGGTTCCCAGTTTTCGTCATAGCGCAGCGGCGAGGCGAAGATCTGGGTCGATGGGACGGCCGTCGCGATGCCCGACTGTACCGCCCCGTTGAGATGGCGCGGCACCTGGGTCGAGCCGATGACGAGTGTGCCGCCTTCTGCAAAGGCAGGTGCAGATCCGAGCGATCCAGCCGCGATGGCCGCCGCGCCCAATAGTCGCGTAAGATGTTTCATTGGTAGACTCCCGGTTGGTTCATTATGAATTCTTTGTTTTCTTCCTATCATTGTTAGCGATGACATATGGCACAGAAAACAGTGTTTTCTGGATCGAGAAAAAGCAAAAAATGTGCTTAGAGGGTGATGGTTCTCTCGGTCTCGCCCAGAAGCAGATGGTCGAACCCGCCATTCTCGGCGAGATCCGTCACGATCTTGAGCACCGCCTGCACCATGGCCGACCTCAGCGACCCGGATGTGCAGGACACGCCGAATTCCGGCGATGGGACGTTGCCGCGCAGCGGGCGGACCACATAACCGTTCTGTCCCGAGCGGTCGTTCGGGCCACAGATATTGAGAAGGGAATAGCCGAAATCGGCCGCCACCAGCCCGCGCAGCACCGACGAGGATTTGGTGCGATGCACGACGTTGGGGCGCAGCCCGCGTGACGAGAAGATCTCTCGGAAATACCGCTCGGTGGTGGGCAGATCGAGCAGGATCATCGGCAGGTCCGCGAGATCCTCCAGCGCCACGGAATCGTCCAGTGCCAGCGGTGAGTTTTGCGGCAACAGTGCCCATGGCCGGGCGTGAAAGAGCGACTTGAAGGGCATTTTCTCGGGCGTGTTGCGTCGATAGGTCAGGGCCAGATCGACCGATCCGGTGTGCAGCAGATCGCTGATCGTCTGCATGTCGCCTTCCTTGAGGTCAATCCGGATCGAGGGATAGGCACGCGCCACATGCCGCAGGACCGGCGGCAGTACATGTGGCGCGCTGGGCGCATAGCAGGCGAGGCTGAGCGTGCCCGAGGGCGCACCCGACAGCGACAGCAATTCGGATTCGAACACCCGCGCCTGCTCCAGGAAACCGGTGACCAGCCGGCCCACCCTTTGCCCCGTCTCGGTGGGCACGAGGCCCTTGGCTGGAATCCGGCGGAAAAGCTCGGCGCCGACATGCTGCTCCACCGAGTCGATCGCTGCGGTGATCGAGCTTTGCGAGATGTTCATCTCGATTGCCGCGCGCGCGATCGAGCCGGTGCGCAGGACGGCATCGAAATAGCGCAATTGTTTGAGCGTGAAGTGCATGGTGCAACTGTTCCAACATGAAATCGGGTTTGACCTGACAGTAAAACCATTTTTCCGAAGGGCAAGCCGGGGCGTAACATTTCGTCACAACGAAAGGACGGCATCATGGGCGAGATAACGGTTTTCCGGGCGCAAAAGATCGTGACGATGGATCCGAACCGTCCGGAAGCGACCCATGTCGCGGTGCGCGAAGGGCGGATCCTGGCCGTGGGGCGCGCCGATTGTGCCGACCAATGGGGCAAGGTGGTGCATGATGACAGCCTGGCCCATGCGGTTCTGATGCCCGGATTTGTCGAGGGCCACAGCCACATGGCCGAAACCGTGTTCTGGGATTATGCCTATGCCGGCTTTCACGACCGCATCGACCCTGACGGGCGGCTCTGGCGGGGCAAGACCGATATCGAGACGGTGATCGCAGATCTGCGCGCGCATATCGAAACCCTGCCTGCCGATGCGCCGCTGATTGCCTGGGGGTTCGACCCGATCTTTCTGACGGGTGAACGGCTCAATCGCGACCATCTCGACCGGGTGAGCGATGAGCGCCCGGTGGTGGTTCTGTTCTCGTCGGGGCACTTGATGTGCGTGAATTCCAAGGCGCTTGCGGCGGTCGGCTATGACCGAGAGAGCAATATCGAAGGGGTGATGCGCCGCGGCGATGGTGAACCCTCGGGCGAGTTGCAGGAAATGGCGGCGATGTTCCCGGTGATGCGGCGAATGGGAATGGACACGCGCACCCGGTCGCATCTGCCCGATCATGTCGATGCCTTCGGCCGGATCTGTGTGCGCGCGGGTGTGACGACGGCGACCGATCTTTTCGCGATGCTGACCGATGAGACCGCGCAAAGTCTTATCGCGGCGACGGCGAAACCGGGCTATCCCGTGCGGGTGGTGCCCGCGGTTTCGACGATCCACAGCTCGGCCGAAGAGGTCAAGGCGCAGGTTGATGCGCTGGCCGCGCAGAACCACGAAAAGCTGCGCATCGGGGCGGTCAAGCTCATGACCGACGGCTCGATCCAGGGTTTCAGCGCGCGGGTGAAATGGCCCGGTTACGTGGGTGGGCAGCCCAATGGTATCTGGAACATGGCCCCCGAAGAAATTTTCAGCACCTGCGAGATGATGCAGCAGGCGGGCATCCAGATGCATATCCACACGAATGGCGACGAGGCCAGTGAGTTGGTGCTGGACGCGCTGGCAGCCGCGGCGCGCAAGCACCCCTGGCCGGGCGCGCGCCACGTGTTGCAACATGCCCAGATGATGGGGCCGGCGCTCTTTGCGCGTGCGGCGGAGCTGGGGGTTTGCGTCAATCTTTTTGCCAATCATATCTGGTATTTCGGCGACCAGCACGCGACCATGACAATTGGTGAGGATCGCGCGGCGCGGATGGACGCGTGCCGCTCAGCTCTCGATGCGGGCGTGCATCTCGCGATCCATTCGGATTCGCCGGTGACGCCGATGGGGCCGCTTTTCACCGCCTGGTGCGCGGTCAACCGGCAGACCATGTCGGGCCGGGTGCTGGGCGAGGCGCAGCGGATCACGGTGGACGAGGCGCTTTTTGCGATCACCATGGGGGCGGCCTACACGCTCAAGATGGACGCGGAAGTGGGTAGCATCGAGACCGGGAAACGCGCCGATTTCGCGGTGCTGGGCGAAGATCCGAGGGCTGTTGCCCCCGGGACATTGAAAGACGTGCCGGTGCTGGGCACGGTCACGGGCGGGCAACTCAACCTGCTGTGAAGATTCATGAAAAGAGAGGCGAAGATGTCGGGTATAACAGTATTCAAGGCCAAAAAGGTCATCACCATGGACCCGAACCGGCCCAGTGCGACCCATGTCGCGGTGCGCGACGGGCACATCCTGGCGGTGGGCAGCGCGGACTGCGCCGACCAGTGGGGCGAGGCCAGCCATGATGACAGGTTTGCCGATGCGGTGCTTATGCCCGGGATGGTGGAAGGGCATGCCCACATGATGTCGGGGGCAATGTGGAATTTCGCCTATGCGGGGTTTCACGACCGCATGGACCCGAACGGCAAATGGTGGAAGGGCAAGCCCGACGTGGCCGCCGTCGTGCGCGATCTGGGCGAGTATGAAAAGGGCCTGGCTGCGGGCGAGCCCCTGATCGGCTGGGGACTCGACCCGATCTTTTTCGAGGGCGAGCGGTTGTCGCGTTACCATCTCGACCAGATCACGACCGAGCGGCCGGTGGCGATCATGTTCTCGAATTTCCACCTGATGTGCGTGAACTCCAAGGCGCTGGAGATGGCCGGATACGATGCGGCGACCAATGCAGAGGGCGTGGTCAAGGGTGCCGATGGCGCGCCCACCGGCGAGTTGCAGGAAATGGCCGCAATGTTCCCGGTCATGCGCAGATTGGGCATGGATTTCAGGGGGTTGAGCCAGAAGCCCGAGGCAATCCACTCCTATGGCGAGGTCTGCAAGCGGGCCGGTGTGACCACGGTGACGGACCTTTACTCGCAGATGGAGGAGGATGATCTCGGCAGCCTTCTGGAGGTGACGTCGGGGGCGGATTTCCCGGTGCGGCTGGTGCCGGTGCTGGGCGTGGCGGGGACGGACCCCGACCAATCGGCGAATCGGGCGCTGGCGCTCAGGGCGAAATCCACCGACAAGCTGCGCCTCGGGGCGGTCAAGGTGATGACCGATGGGTCGATCCAGGGCTGGACCGCGCGGGTCAAGTGGCCCGGCTATGTCGGCGGACAGCCCAACGGGATCTGGAACATGTCGCCCGACGAAATCCACCGCATGGTCGAGGTTATGCAGGCCGCGGGTGTGCAGATGCATCTTCACACCAATGGCGACGAGGCCAGCGAAGTGGCAATCGACGCCATGGCCGAGGCGGCACGCAAGCACCCCTGGCCGGGGGCGCGGCACGTGCTGCAGCATTGCCAGATGATGGGCCGGGACCAGTTCGAACGCTGTGTCGAACTGGGTATCTGCACCAATATTTTCTCCAATCATATCTGGTACTTCGGGGATCAGCACGCCGCGCTTACCCTGGGCGACGCGCGCGCCGAGCGGATGAACGCGGCGCGGATGGCGCTGGACACGGGCGTGTATGTAGCGATCCATTCGGATGCGCCGGTGACGCCGATGGGGCCGCTTTTCACCGCCTGGTGCGCGGTCAACCGGCAGACCATGTCGGGCCGGGTGCTGGGCGAGGCGCAGCGGATCACGG
>NZ_JAWLDS010000078.1:0-14719 GCF_041686535.1 Aquicoccus sp.
GGCTATGCGGCCCGCTGACCCCGTGCCCCCTCACGCAAAACGCGCCCGGGCCATCCCGGGCGCTTTTCTTTTCTCGCAGGATCGCGGGAGAGACCATCCCGTGCCACCAAACCGATCCCGGTTCGGATCAAGCCTCAATTCGACTTTTCGTCCTCATCCTCGTCATCGTCATCAGAGGGCAGGTTGAAGAAGCTCTCGGCATCGTGGATATCCTCGTAATCCCTCTCTTCCTCGTCATCCTTTGAAAGCGAGAAAGTTTCAAGCCCCTCGATCGCCGTCGGAATCTTGGGTTCAGCCTCCATTTCAAGGCTTTGCTCGGTCGAGACAAGCTTGCGGCGCTCGTCATCACTCATCACGGCGCCCTCGGCGACCTTTTTCTGGGCCGCCTTCTGGACCATCGCGTCAAGTTCGGACTGTTTGCACAGGCCAAGAGCGACCGGGTCGATCGGCTGGATGTTCGCGATGTTCCAATGCGTCCGCTCGCGGATCGCCTGGATCGTCGGCTTGGTCGTGCCCACCAGTTTCGACACCTGCGCATCGGTCAACTCTGGATGGAACTTGACCAGCCAGAGGATCGCCGCCGGGCGGTCCTGCCGTTTCGACAGCGGCGTGTAGCGCGGGCCGCGGCGCTTTTCCTCGCCCACCGCCGCCGGGTTGAACTTGAGCCTGAGCTTGTGTTGCGGGTCCTTCTCGGCCTTGTCGATCTCGTCCTGCGTCAACTGGTTGTTGGCGATCGGGTCGAACCCTTTCACCCCGGCTGCCACATCGCCATCGGCAATGCCCTGAACCTCGAGCTCATGCAGGCCGCAGAATTCCGCGATCTGCTTGAAACTGATCGTCGTGTTGTCCACCAGCCAGACAGCGGTGGCCTTGGCCATAATCGGTTTGTCACCCATGCTATCGCCTCCATAGCGTAAATCATCCCCGAACATGACTTTTCAGTGCCCTGGATCGGGCTGGCCACCGGGGCCGAAGATCGAGTTGTCGGGGAACTCGGGCGCTGTATACTGCCGATCGGCGCGAAAGAAAAGAGTGAATGCGCCTGTTCGCAACGGCCCCACCCCACCGCGCGAAACAGCATATCAAGACAAAAAACCGCCCCCCGTTGCCAGGGCGCGGTTCTTCCCTTGATCCTGTCGTCGCCTTTTAGCGACGGATGCCCAGGCGCTTGATCAGGTCCCTGTAACGGGCCTCTTCCTTGCCTTTCAGATAGTCCAGCAGCTTGCGGCGCTGGGCCACCATCTTCAAAAGACCACGGCGGCCGTGATTGTCTTTCTTGTGGGTCTTGAAATGCTCGGTCAGCGTGGTGATACGCGAGGTCAGGATCGCCACCTGCACTTCGGGCGAGCCGGTGTCGCCGTCCTTGGTGGCAAATTCCTTCATCAGGCGGGCTTTTTCTTCCGCGGTAATCGACATCGGGGTCTCCTTTTTCGTTCCAAGGGTTCGGGCACAAGCCGGGATGTCGTCCAGCAAGGTCCATTAGAGGTCCCCCGCAAGAGGGGATGCGCGCGTATAAGAGAGAATCCCGGCAAAGAAAAGCAAAAATCGCACGGTTCAGCCCAACAGGCCCGACGCCGATTCCGGCACGATCTGAATATCGTCCAGCGTCAGGCCCGACCCGCCCGACACCGCCATGACCCGCGCCCCGTCCAGCAGGACATGGGTCAACGCGTCGTCGTCGGAATCCGGCTCCAGGTCCAGTCGGGGCGGCGCCTCGCCCTCGCTGTCGTCATAGAACACGACGATCGTGTCCTCGGCCGCATCGAAGTCAAGGAATTGCGCGATCAGGGCATCGTCCGCATCTTCCCCAGCAACGACGACCTGATCCGCCCCCTCGCCCGCCGTGACGATGTCGCCCGGCCCGGCCAGGATCGTGTCATCGCCCGGTCCGCCATTCAGGTAATCCTGCGCCGCATCCTCGCCCTCGGGTTCGAGCCCGATCACCAGATCATCGCCCCAGCCCCCGAACAGCGTGTCCTCGCCCGCACCACCGATGAGCGTGTCATCCCCCAGGTAGCCATGCAGGGCATCATCGCCCGCGCCGCCGGTCAGAATGTCGTCGCCGGTTCCGCCATGCATGGTGTCGTCGCCATCGCCCCCGGCCATCATGTCGTCGTCAGGATGACCGAGGACCAGGTCATTCCCCGCACCGCCGGTCAGCGTGTCCTCGCCATAGCCGCCGTGAACCTCGTCATCGCCCGCGTCCCCGGCAACCACGTCCGCGCCGTCACCGCCGTGCAGCACGTCATCGCCCGGGCCACCGGAGATGCTGTCATCCCCCGCGCCGCCATGGATCTGATCGGTGCCATCACCTCCGGCGATCGCGTCATCGCCATCGCTGCCTTGAAGAATCTCGCCCAGGCTGCGCATCGACGCCTCGCGTTCGTCACCCGCTTGGGCAAACTCGTCCTCTTCACCCGGTTCCGGCTCCATGCCCACGAACACGCTGGCGCCGACCAGAACCATACCCATCAAACCCGCAAGAAACATCATCGCAAGCGATCCCACTTGAAAACATGGGGTATTGCGCCACAAAGCGATGCAGCGGTCAAAGCGTTTCGGATCAATTGGTTAACGCGACTCCTCGATCCGGTCGACGATCTCCGCCGCCCATTCCCCGATCAGGGGCAGGAACTCGAACTGCGACACCCACCAGGCCAGCAGCGAAACCAGGATCGTCGCCCCCATCACCGAGCCGAGGCCGAATGCCAGGCCCCGCGCGAACTGGAACAGCAACAGCCGCCAGAGCGAGTTGTGAATGATGACAAACCGATGGGTGTTGAGCCGCTCGACCTCCCGCGTCAGCCGTGCAATCGCCTGCGTCTGGGCCTCGGTCGGGGTCGTTTCCTGCGTCATGGCCGCCTCCTTGGTCAGAACCAGCGTTCGGGTTGCCGGGCATAGGCAATATAGAGTGGATGCTTGGGGTGGCCATCCTTGCTCAGCCCGAGATGGAACACCGGCGCGCCGGTGCCGCGCAACAGCGCTTCGACCGCCGCCCCCCGCCCCATATGCGCGCCATGCGTGCCCCAGGCCGCGACGATCCGGTCGGCCCATCCACAGCTCTCGACAATGGCCGCATCGTTTTCCGGGCCCACCGGGTCGGGTGCGGCGCGCATCTTCCTGGGGTCGGTGTCGCGCCAGGCAAAGATGTTGGTCACCCGGAACGCGCCAAAGCCCAGCGCACGCGCGCGCCGTTCGCAGCGTTCGACTGTCGGGTCGTTCTGCACCTCGGTCGCGGTCGAGGGGTTGAGCATGATGAACAGAACCCGCCCTCCCCCCGGCGCCCATTCACGGGTGAGCGTATAGCGGTAGCGCTCGCAGTCCGAATAGACGGCGGTCGAGGGCGCGTCGCACTTGATATGCGTGCGGGTGATCATGCGCCCGATCACCCCCGCCAGTCAAAGAACCCCGGCCCGGCACGCTCAAGCAGGCGCGCGGCCATATCGCGACCCATCGCCGCCCCGTCCTCGACCGGCCCCTCGACCTCGTCGGCGAACCGTTCGCTACCGTCGGGCCGCAGGATTTCCCCGCGCAGCCGCAGCCGCCCGCCATCCAGCTCGGCCAGCCCGCCAATCGGCGTTTCACAACTGCCGTCGAGCCGCGCCAGGAATGCCCGCTCGGCAGCCAGTTGCTGGCCGGTGGACCCATCGTGAATCGCCTCCAGCATGTCGGCCACGCGGGTATCATTCGCGCGCCGTTCGATCCCGATCGCACCCTGTGCCAGCGCGGGCAACATCTCGTCCGGGGCAATCGCCGTCGCCGGAACCTCGCCCAGCATGCCCAGCCGCCGCAACCCCGCCATCGCCAGGAAGGAACAGCTCGCCACACCGTCGTCCAGTTTGCGCAGGCGGGTCTGCACGTTGCCGCGAAATTCCACCACCTTCAGGTCGGGACGCGCCACCAGAACCTGAGCCCTCCGGCGCAGGCTCGACGTGCCCACCACCGCCCCTTCGGGCAGGTCGGCAATCCGGGCGTAATCAGGCGAGATGAACGCGTCGCGCACATCCTCGCGCGGCAGGTAGCAATCCAGGGCCAATCCCGCGGGCTGATCGACCGGCATGTCCTTCATCGAATGCACCGCGATGTCGATGCCACCGGCGATCAACTGCTCTTCGATTTCCTTGGTGAAAAGCCCCTTGCCGCCGATTTCCTTCAATGGCCGATCCCTGGCAATCAGCGCCGCATCGTCGCCCGAGGTGCGGATCACCACGATCTCGAACGCATCCGTGGGCAGGTCGAACGCCACGCCCAGCCTGCGCCGCGTCTCGTGTGCCTGCGCAAGGGCAAGGGGCGATCCGCGCGTGCCGATCTTGAGGGGGGAGGCGGGGCTGGGCAAGGATCCTGTCATATACCCCTGTTAAGCGCGTCGATGTGACCTTGCAAGCCACCTGCGCCTTGACATCGCGGCGCGGGCCTTTCACCAACCCGGCTGACAGTGAAAAGGAACCCGATCATGGCCCAAAAGAAACTCCTGCGCGCACTCTCGGGCGAAACCCTGCCCACCCCGCCGATCTGGATGATGCGGCAGGCGGGCCGCTACCTGCCCGAATATCGCGCGACACGGGAAAAGGCGGGCGATTTCCTGTCACTGTGCTACAACCCCGAGCTTGCCGCCGAGGTGACGCTGCAACCGATCCGCCGCTATGGCTTTGACGCGGCGATCCTCTTTGCCGATATCCTGCTGGTGCCGCAGGCATTGGGCGCCGATTTGTGGTTCGTCACCGGCGAAGGGCCGCGCCTGTCGACGATCACCACGCAATACGAGTTCGACCAGCTCAGACCCGTGCCCGACATCCACGACACGCTTGCGCCGATCTACGAGACCGTGCGCATCCTGACGCGCGAACTGCCGTCCGAGATCGCGCTCATCGGCTTTGCCGGGGCGCCCTGGACCGTGGCCACCTACATGATCGCCGGGCGCGGCACGCCCGACCAGGGCCCGGCCCATGCCCTCAAGGCCGAGAACCGCCCGCTCTTCGAGGCGCTTCTCGAACGGCTCACCCATGCCACGATCGAGTATCTCTCGATGCAGATCGAGGCCGGGGCCGAATGCGTGAAACTCTTCGACAGCTGGGCCGGCTCGCTTTCGGGCGAGGATTTCGACCGCTACGCCACCGAACCCGCCCGCCAGATCATCAAGGAACTGAAAATCCGTCACCCGGGCATTCCCGTCATCGCCTTCCCGCGCCAGGCGGGCGAGAAATACATCGGCTTCCACGCCGCCACCGGCGCCGATTGCGTCGCGCTTGACGATGGCGTGACGCCGGAATGGGCGGCGGAACACGTGCAAAAGGACGGCTGCGTGCAGGGCAACCTGAAATCCTCGCACATGGTCACCGGCGGCCAGGCGCTCGTCGACGAAACCCGCCGCATCGTGCAAGCGCTGTCGAAGGGCCCGCATATCTTCAACCTCGGCCACGGCATCACGCCCGACGCCGACCCCGAGAACGTGCAACTGATGATCGACACCGTGCGCGGCGGTTGAGGCGGTTGAGGGCTGATTCACGTCGCGAAATAGCCACACGGACGAAACGCTCATTCGCAGCGCAGCGTGACAGAGGGCAGCGCACGGCCGCGGTCGGGTGCTCGCAACATCAGCGTGGGGCAGTTTATCTTGAAACGTCATCCTTTACCCGAAGCGGCGCGCACCCCATCGAAAGCACCCGGCCGGGGGGCGGCCGTGTGCTACCCGGGCGGCTGCGCCGCTGTTCCGGGCGGTGTGAGTTCGATCAAAGGTGACATGTCCTGGATTGCAGGAACGAAGCCCGAAGGAGCGGCAATGCGGCCTCAGCAGTCGTTGACTGACGGTCGTAAAGGCATGGTAATAAGATTTCGCGTTTTAACGCTTCAACTGATTTCAGAGGCAAACTCATGACAGAAGCTGAGAGGGAGAAGATCAAGCTGCGGTCGAGCTACCTGAATGGTGTGGCGTTAGTTTTTTGGGTTTGGGCGGACTTGGGCCGGCCTTTGCGCTGCTAACTTCGCTAACTGCGTTTGAGTGGAAGAATTTAGTCGTGGCTTTCGTTTGGATATGGGCCGGTGAGATGTCTAGCTGGGAGTTTCACAAGATGGCTGAACGATACCACGACCGCTTGTCAAAACCAAAATAGGCGACAAGCATTGTCGATTTGCTGAACGAAGCTGATCAACTTAGCTGTATCCAGCTAGTCTCTCAACCGCGAGTCCGTCCGCTCCGGACTCCACTGACAGTTCCACTCAAAGTGTAAGGCCTCTTGCCTGTTGCCCCGCCTTCATCGGGTCTCTTGTGCCAGGTGGCGACCACCAGCACATGCCACGCCCGGCGAGGGCGGCCCTGTCTTGACAAGCGGGCCGCGCCCCGGCGTCAGCCCCCCGGCGCCTCGAAGAGGATCAGCTCGACCCGCTCGCCCCCGTCGACATGGGCGTCATGGCCGGGCGGGATGTCGAAGAAGTCGCCGCGGGCAATCAGGGTCTCGTCCCCGGTTTCGATCATGCGCACGACCAGTTTGCCCGAGATGCAATAGCCGACATGCCGCATCGGGCACGAGTCGGGCGAGCCAAGCAGCGGCTTTTCATCCGCTTCCCAGGTCCAGCCGGGCTCGAAGACCGCGTGCATCCCGGTCGTGCCGTCGCGCATCTTGATGATGTCGATCCCGCCGCGCTCTTTCATGTCCAGCGCCTCGTCGGGGGTTTCGAAGCGTCTGATTTCGATCGTCGATTGCGGTGTCATTGGTGTGTTCTTCCTGATTTTCCCTCGGCCATGGACCGTGTAGGTTCAAACGCGGATGATCTCGTCCTTGAGCCCATAGAGTATCGATGCGAACTCGTTGCGCGTGTCCTCGGAATGGCCCAGCGATTTCATCGTCTCAAGGATGTCGTCCATCGCGGCCATGTATTCCGTCTCGTCGATGTTCATGCCGCGATGGGTCTCGACCATGCTGCGCCCGTCATATGCGCCGGGCCCGTTCGAAAGCTCGTCGAACAGGGTGCAGTAATGCTGCTTGATCTTCTCGACCCGCTCGGGCTGATCGAGATAGGGGGTAAAGCGCGGACTGATGGCAGGGTTGTGCAGATGCGCGTCCACCATGCCATCGACGATCCGCCGGATGCCGGCGGCGGCCCCCAGACGTTCATAGAGCGTTACCTGGCTCAACTGTTCCATCACTGACGTGGTCATGTCGTGCTCTCCCTGGATTTGGCCTTGTCGCGGTCGGGTGCGACCCGGTACCGTGACAATGTGACACATGTGGCGCGCACCGGTCCAGTTCACGAACTGAATCCGGGCGATACAACATCTGAACTGGCCGCAGCCCCGGCGCGCGTGGCACTATGGTGGCAACCTGGCAAAAGGAGACCATCATGACGAACGCGAGCTACAAACAGTTCTGCCCCGTCGCGATGGCGGCAGAAGTGCTTTGCACGAGGTGGACCATCGTGCTCCTGCGAGAATTCATCGCCGGATCGACCCGGTTCAACGAACTGCGCCGCGGCGTGCCCCGGATGTCGCCCGCGTTGCTCTCAAAGCGCCTGCGCGAGCTTGAACAGGCCGGTATCATCGAGCGTACACGCCTGTCACATGCGCCCGAGATCGACGCCTATCGCCTGACCCGCGCCGGGCGCGATCTTCAGCCGGTGATCGAATCCATCGGCAAATGGGGTCAGAAATGGGTGGAGGCCGAACCTTCGCTCGAGAACCTCGATCCCGAATTGCTGATGTGGGACATGCGGCGCAATCTCGACACCGAGCCGGTTCCGGTCCAGCGCGCGGTGATCGAATTCATCTATCCCGAACTGCCCCCCGCACAGCGCAAATGGTGGCTGATCGTGGAGCCGGACCGAACCGTGGACCTGTGCCATGTGGATCCGGGTTTCGATGTCGATCTATATGTGACGGTCGATCTCAGGACGATGACCGAGATCTGGATGGGCCTCAAGACCGTGAAAAAAGCCCGCGACGAAGGCGCGCTCTGCGCTGTTGGCAACGCCGGGCTCATCGACAAGATGCAATCCTGGCTGGGCCTCAGCCCGTTCGCAATTCAGGCGAAACTGGCCGGGTGATCGTGCATTGCGGCCCGTCCGGAAATGAAAAGGCGCGCCCGATGGGGGCGCGCCAGTCGAACAAAGGGAAACCGGGGCGAACGTGTCCGCCCCGCTTCGGAATTACTCGACCACATCCGTCACATCACCCGTCGGGTGCGGCGTGGTCGCCGTTTCCACCGGCAGCACCGGATATTCCACGCGTGGCATGGTGCCGGTCAGGCTGCCAAGGAAGGCCACGATCTGATCGGCCTCGTCGTCGGTCAGATCCTCGCCAAGCTGGCTTTCGCCCATGATCTGCACCGCAACCTTGAGATCCCACACCAGGCCCGAATGGAAATAGGGCGCTGTCTGGTCGATATTGCGCAGCGGCGAGGCACGGAACACGTATTCGTCATCCGCCGTCTCGGTCACCGCGAACCGGCCCTTGTCCCCCTCGGGCAGGATGTCGGCGCCCGGCTTCTCGATCAGGCCGAACGGGTAATAGCCGTTGCCGCCAAGATTCACGCCGCTGTGGCATGTGGCACAACCCTTGTCGATGAACAGCTCCATCCCGGCGACCTGCTCTTCGGTGAGCGCATCGTCGTCGCCGTTGAGCCAGGCATCGAACGGAGCGGGCGTGATCAGCGTCGCTTCATAGGCCTCGATCGCCTTGGCAAAATTGTCAAAGCTCACCGGGTCATCCTGATCCGGGAAGGAGGCTTCGAACCACTCGACGTATTGCGGCATCGACTTGAGCGTCGCGACCACGTTCTCGGGCGTGTTGGCCATCTCGACACCGGCCTGAACCGGACCCTTGGCCTGCTCGGCGAGGTCGGGCGCGCGGCCGTCCCAGAACTGGGCGGTGTTGAACACGGCATTCAGCACGGTGGGCGAGTTGCGCGGCCCCTTCTGCCAGCCATGGCCGATCGAGGTGGGCATGTTGTCGTCGCCTCCGGTGGCGAGGTTGTGGCACGAGTTGCACGAGAACACCCCCGAGGCCGACATCCGCGGATCAAAGAACAGCGCCTTGCCAAGATCGATCTTCTCGGGCGTGACCGGGTTGTCGGCCAGCGCCGGGATGGTCGAGGGCAGCGGCTCGAAAATATCCTCGGCATAATCGCGCAGCTCATTCGCCGTAGCCGCCCCGGCCAGCGCGAATGTCAGGGCCGTCGTGGAAATCAGATGTCGGGTTTTCATGATGTCAGGCCTCCCTCAGCCTATTTCGAAACTCGCGCTTCCTGTCGCACGCGTTTCTAGCCCGGCAGATGTCGCCAAAACATGATTTGGATCAATTCCATTTCTTAAAAGTCGAATTATTCGTTCCTTCACAAATACTTAACATATAAACCATCTTGCATGTCGCGAAATCGTGCCCGAACTGTTCGCGTTGCTTCAGGGGCACTGCGAAACGATTGATGCATGGATGCTTCATCATGTTATCCTGAACGAGATCATGACACCCGGGCGGCTGGTGATACGATTGACAGGCCATCGTCGCAGAACCGGCTGAGTCCACCGACCCGGTGGCAGGCGCGATCCCGCGTCCAGTTTCCGGAAGAGATCCGGACCCACGAGAACAAGGAGACCTGTAATGGTGGATCTTCTGTGGCTGATCCTCGGCCTTGCCGGGTTGATCCTGGGGGGTGACCTTCTGGTGCGCGGCGCGGTTTCGGTGGCGCAGGCCATGCGCATCTCGCCGATGGTCATCGGCCTCACGCTTGTCGGGTTCGGCACCTCCACACCCGAACTTGTCACCTCGCTTCAGGCCGCCTTCGCAGGGTCGCCCGGCATCGCCATCGGCAATGTCGTCGGCAGCAATATCGGGAACATCATGCTGATCCTCGGCCTCGCCGCGTTCCTGTATCCGGTCGTCGTCGATCCGGCCGCGCTGCGTCGCGACGGTGGCGTGATGCTGGCGGCAACGCTGCTCTGCACGGGGTTCGTTCTCTGGGGCACGCTTGGTCGTTTGGCCGGTGCGGTTCTGATCGTCTTGCTGGGGGCGTATCTGCTGTTCACGATTCTGCGCGAGCGCCGAAGCATGACCGCCGCGACAGCACTTTACGTGGCCGAGGCCGATCTGTTGCCAGGCCCTGCGCCGACCCGACTCATGTGGCCCGCGCTCATGGCGCTGGCCGGCCTTGCGATTACCATTCTCGGGGCGCGGTTCCTTGTCTCCGGCGCGGTCGGGCTTGCCGCGGCAGCCGGCATATCCGAAACCGTCATCGGCCTGACCATCGTCGCCATCGGCACATCGACGCCCGAACTTGTCACCACGCTCATTGCCGTGCGCAAGGGCCAGGGCGGCGTCGCATTCGGCAACATCATCGGATCGAACATCTTCAACATCCTCGGCATCCTCGGGCTGACTGCCCTGATCCATCCGCTCGCCGTGCCACAACAGGTCATCGGATTCGATATCTGGGTCATGCTGGGTGCCACGCTCGTCATGGTGCTGTTCGCGATCACCGGACGGCGCATCGACCGGCGCGAAGGGGCGTTCCTCGTCACCGGCTACGCGGCCTATCTGGCCACGACGCTATGGCTTGGCTGACCTGCTGCAGATGGCGGCGCATGTCGCGTTAACCATTTTCGGCAACGAAGTCTCAACCTGTGACCGGCAGCCGGGTGGCAGCCGCGCGGCAGCCGGATGTCACCCCCTGATTTTGGGCCAAACGCGCGCGTTAACCTTTCCACCCGCGCTTCGCTCTGCCACCGACGCAAGTCTTTCTGCGTACCCGTTGCGATGCGTGCCACACCTGAACTTTCTCATGCCCTCACGCGCAACGCACCCGGGCCAACTACCTGTAATCAATACCATTTTGCCAGCGGCGGCAGGCTCATCAGCACCGCGTTGGCGTCATGCCCGGTTTCCAGCCCGAACTTGGTGCCACGATCGTATACAAGATTGTATTCAGCATAGAGCCCGCGATGGACCAGTTGCGTGTCCCTGTCCGCCTCCGACCACGACATCTTGCGGCGCCGCTCGGTCAGCGGCACGAATGCTGGTAGAAAGGCCCGCCCCACATCCTGGATAAAGGCGAAATCCGCCTCCCAGTCGCCGGTGTTGTGATCGTCGAGAAAGATCCCCCCGACCCCCCGCGCCCGATGCCGGTGCGGGATATGGAAATACTCGTCCGCCCAGGCCTTGAAACGCGGATAGAAAGTCGGGTCGTGCCGGTCGCAATGCGCCTTTTGCACGGCGTGGAAATGCTCGGTATCCTCTTGATATTCAATACAAGGATTGAGATCCGAACCACCCCCGAACCACCAGCCATGCGGCGTCCAGAACATCCGCGTGTTCATGTGAACGGCCGGTGCATGCGGGTTCTGCATATGCGCCACGAGGCTGATGCCCGAGGCCCAGAATCGCGGGTCGTCCTTCATGCCCGCCAATCCCTTGCGCGCCGCCATCGCCGCCTGCGCCCGCTCGCCCAAGGTGCCAAAGACGGTCGAGACATTGACCCCGACCTTCTCGAACACGCGCCCCCCGCGCATCACGCTCATCAGGCCACCGCCCGCGTCAGACCCATCCGCGCTCGCGCGTCGGGTCTCGCTCACCTCGAAGCGCCCCGCGGGCACGTCGGCCAGAGGGCCTTCGGTCTGGCTGTCCTCAAGCCCTTCGAAAGCCGCGACAATATCGTCCCGCAAGTGCCGGAACCATGCACTGGCCCTGGCCTTCTCTTTGCTCATATCCGCTGTCACCGGACCTGCCTTCCCATCCCGTTTCAATGCGCCGGCGCCGAAACCGCATCCAGTAGCGAGCGCCCGCCATCCACGGTGAGGATCTGCCCGGTCATGAAACTTGCCCCGTCACTGGCCAGAAACTGCACCGCCTCGGCCAGTTCGGTCGGGCTCGCGATCCGGCCCAGCGGTGTGCCATGCTCGATCACGTCACGATAATCCGGATGCTCTCGCAGGTGATCCTTGAGGCTCGCGCTCATCACCGATCCCATTGCGACGGCATTGACCCGAATCCGCTCTCCCGCCAGCGCCACCGCCAGCGACCGGGTCATCTGTTCCAGCGCCGCGGTCGACACCGAAAGCGCCATCAACTCGGGATGGGCGCGACAGGCCAGGATGGTCGAAAGATTGATGATCGAGCCCGCGGCCCGCCCCTGGTCAGTCTTGGCCTGCTTTATCATCCGTTTCGCCACCACCTGGCTCAGCCTTAGCGACGTCATCAGGTTCTGCTGAAGCAGGATCTCCACCGCGTCATCATCGGGGTTGAGCGGGTCCGACCGCATCACCTGCCGCGATGCATTGACCAGAACGTCGATCCGGTCAAAGGCGTCGATGGTCGCCGACAGAAGGTTCGCAATCGTCAGTTTCTCGCGCAGGTCGCCCGCGAAATACCTCACGTTGCTACCATCCTTGACCTCGCCCACCTCGCGGGCAAGCCCCTCCTCATCCATGTCGGCGAACATCACGTTGGCGCCCTTGTCGGAAAAATGCCGCGCAATCGCCAGGCCGACGCCATTGGCGGCGCCGGTCACGATCGCGGTCTTTCCGGAAATCGAAAGCGACATGGCCGCTCCTTCTCTTGATTCGTCCCGCGACGTTACGGGATATCAGCCCCCGGTGCGAGACGGGCCCGAGGCACAGAAAACCTTGAACCTCGGGTCGCCGCCGATTTCTGCAACCTCTCGGAAATGGGTCCGAAGCGCCTTCTCATAGGGCAAATGCCGGTTGGCCACCATCCACAGCCGCCCGCCCGGGGCGAGCATCCGCGCGCTCTGCGCGATGAAACGCGCGCCCAGTTCGGGCTGGCCCTTGCGGCCCTCGTGAAACGGTGGATTCATCACCACCGCGTCGGCCCGTGTTTCGGGCATCCACCGGGTCGCATCGGCCCAATGAAACCTCACCCGCCCGTCGGAGAGGTTTTCCCGCGCGCAATCCAGCGCGACACGATCCGCCTCGACCAGATCGACCTGCTCAACGCCCCCGCGTTCGAGAATGGCCGCCGCGAGATACCCCCAGCCACCGCCCAGATCGACCACGTGCGCCCCGGGCCTTTCCGGCAAGGCCACCGCCAGCAGCCGCGAAGCCGGGTCGATTCCGTCGGCCGAGAACACCCCGGCACGGGTCGTGAACCCACCCTCGATGACACGCGGTCCGCCCGCCTGCGCCCAATCCGTGAAAGCCTCCGCTGTGCCACGGGCAAGGAAGGTCTTGCCATGCGCCTTGGAATACGCCTCCCCGCACGCGCATCGCTGGCGCATCTCCCGAAAAAGGCTGTCTATGCCGTCGGTTTTCTGCCCGTCCACGATCACTTCGCCCGCACAGGCCATGGCCGCCGCCACGAGCGCCCTGGCTTCGGACTTGGCGCGCGGCACGATCACGATGGCAAGCGCCACCCTCTGCGGCACATCGGCCACCACGCGCAGCCCCGACGCGTCGAGATGATCGACATCGGGTTTCATCCGGGCCACGACACGCAACTTGTCCCCGGGAAGCCCGGACAGGTCCAAGCCCGCGACCGCGCCCATGACGGCGATCTCGCCGCTCTCGGGCAACAGCCCCGGATGATCCTCCAGGAAAAGGCTAAGCCGCGTGGCACTCATGGAACCAGGGGCCAGGCGGCCCTCACTCCTTTTCCATCGTGCATTGCAGCGGATGCTGGTGACGACGGGCAAAATCCATGACTTGCGCCACCTTGGTCTCGGCGATCTCGTGCGAGAATACGCCGACCACGGCGACGCCCTTCTTGTGCACCGTCAACATCACCTCGAACGCCTGTGCGTGGTTCATCCCGAAAAACCGCTCAAGCACATGCACGACGAATTCCATCGGCGTGTAGTCGTCGTTCAGAAGAAGCACCTTGTAAAGCGGCGGACGCTTGGTCTTGTTACGCGTCTCGACCACGACCGACGCGTCGTCATCGCCTTCGCGTTCATCCGACATGGTCACATTCCAGGCAGTCATCGGCCCACCGTTTCGCGTTTCGGTTTCTCTTCTCCGGGCGACCTATATAACCTCTGAACCGCCCAAGAAAAGAGGGGGCCCCGAAAGGAGCCCCGGAATGGCGCGAAAACTCACGACAGACGGCTCCCGTCGTGGCGACGCGCCCCGCCACGACGCGCGCATCTTCCGCATGACCCCGAGCCGATTCGCGGAGACGCGCCGCGCCCGGCCCATGCCCGCTCACAACCGGCGAGCGGGGCTATCCACGATCGGATGGCGCCCCATAGCGGGCAAGAAAGGTGTCGACCGCCCCTGTAACGACCTCCCTGATCTCGGCCTCCGAAAACTCGGTCTGCACTCCGAGAACGGCCCGCAACCAGAGCCGGGAGCGGGCAAGGTCGGCAAACTGCTCGGCGGCCAGCGAGACATCGGAAATCCGCAGTTCTCCGCGGGCCATCGCCTCTTCGAACCCTTGTTCGAGTTGCTTGCGGCCCATTTCCGGTCCGCTTTCGTAATAGGCGCGCGCAAGCTCGGGAAACCTATCACGCTCTGCCACGCAAATACGGAAGATCCGCTGCGAGAAGTCCGACAGCAACAGGCGGGCAATCTGTGTCGCCACCGCTGTCAGGACATCGCGGATCGGCGCATCAAGATCAATCTGCTGACGCGCGGTTTCGGCCATCCGGTCACATTCGGAGCGGGCGATCTCTTTGAAAAGCAAGGCCTTGTCAGGGAAATAGCTGTAGAGCGTGGCCTTCGACACGCCGGCCGCACGCGCGATGTCGTCAACGCTGGCACGCTCGAAACCGTCGGCCATGAA
>NZ_JAWLDS010000079.1:0-14613 GCF_041686535.1 Aquicoccus sp.
GGGTCGTTTTCGGGGACAAGACCCCCATGATTGCAAAGAGGATAGACCCATTTCCAGACCCCGAGTCCTTCTGCTCGCCGAGGCCGCCAATCCCGAATGGGTCAGCGTGCCCTTGGTGGGGTGGTCCCTGTTCGATGCCGTGCGCCGGGTCGCCGATGTGCACCTGGTGACGCAGATCCGCAACCGCGATGCGATCCTGCGGGCCGGGCTGGTGGAGGGCCGTGATTTCACGGTCATCGACACCGAACGGCTCGAGCGGCCACTCTGGAAGCTCGGCAAGACCCTGCGCCTTGGCTGGACGAGCAAGATGGCCTTGAACGCGCTGTCATATCCTTATTTCGAACGCCTGGTCTGGGCCCGCTTCGGCGACGAGATCCTGTCGGGGGCGTATGACATCGTGCACCGGGTCACTCCGCTTTCGCCGACGGTGACCAGTTCGATCGCGGCCCGCTGCGCGGCGGCCGGCATCCCGTTCGTTCTGGGGCCCCTGAACGGCGGGTTGCCCTGGCCCCAAGAATTCGACGCCGCCCGGCGCAAGGAAAAGGAGTGGCTGTCCTATATCCGGGGCGCCTACAGGCTCACACCCGGCCGCCGGCGCATGCTCGAGGCCACCTCGGCCCTCCTGGCCGGCTCGCGCCACACGGCCAGCGAACTGCCCGGGGATCTGCAGGACCGGGTCACCTATCTGCCGGAGAACGCCATCGAGACGAAACGGTTCGGCCAGCCGGTGGAGCGTCCGTCCCCCCCGCCCTTGCGCGCCTGTTTCGTGGGCCGGCTGGTCCCCTACAAGGGGCCGGACATGCTGCTCGAGGCAGCCGCACCGCTGCTGGCCGACGGGCGGCTGACACTCGATATCGTCGGTGACGGGCCGATGATGTCCGAGCTTCGGGCCTTCGTGACCGAGCACGACCTTGGATCCGCCGTCACCTTCCACGGCTGGGTGACGCATGAAGAGGTGCCTCGCATACTGGGCCGCGCCCATGTCCTGACCTTCCCCTCGATCCGGGAATTCGGAGGGGGCGTGGTGCTCGAGGCCATGGCCCTTGGCGTGGTACCGATCGTCGTCGACTATGGCGGCCCCGGCGAGCTGGTGGGCGAAACGACGGGCTACAAGGTGCCGATCGGGCCGAGACCGCAGATCGTCGCGGCGCTGCAGGACAGGCTTGTCCGCCTCGCGGCCGCGCCGGAGGTCCTCGCGCCGCTCTCCGCCGCGGCCAGGGACGAGGTTCTCGAAAACTTCACCTGGGACGCCAAGGCCCGGAAGATCCTGTCCGTCTACACCCGGCTCCGGCCGCCCGGCGCGCGCGCCGACACCGCCTCCATGTGATAGACAACAAGGGATTTACGGAAAGCCTTCGACAAAATCCAGCATCTCGCGCCCGCCTCATCCCGCACATGAAAGAAAGAACCGCTATGTCCGAAGCAGCGCAAACCGTCTGTAACGTCTTTCTGGTGGGGGCGCCGAAATGCGCCACCTCCAGCCTGCATCTTTACCTGCGGCAGCATCCGGGCGTCTTCATGTGCTCGCCGAAAGAGCCGCATTTCTTCTCGACCGATCTGCCCGGCCTCGCCGAGGTCGGGACGCCGGATGCCTACGAGACGCTCTTTGAGAACGCGCCCGAGAACGTGTTGCGGGGCGAGGCCTCGGCCTTTTACCTGCGCAGCGAGGTGGCGGCACGGAACATCCAAGCCGCGAACCCCCAAGCGAAGATCATCGTTTCACTACGCGATCCTGTTGCCGCCTCGATCTCATGGTATCATCAACTCCGCGATGGCTTTCGCGAGGATCAGACACGCTTTGCCGCATCATGGGATCTTCAGGAGGACCGCGCGCAGGGCAGGAAGCTGCCGCCTTACGCTCCCGAACCCGAGCAACTCCAGTATCTCAGGATCTACAGCTATACGGATCAGCTGACGCGATATTTTGACGTCTTTGGCCGCGACAGCGTGCTGGTGCTGCGTTTCGAACGGATCAAGGCGGATCCTGATGGTGTTGCGGTCGAACTTCTTGACTTTCTCGATTTGCCGCCACCATCTGCCCCCCTCGCGCTCACCCGGCACAATCAAAGGCGCGAGTCGCGTGTTCCGGGGCTCACCCGGTTACTTGCCGCGCCGCCAAGACCGTTGCGCCCACTGGTCGCGCCCGCCAAGCGCGCGCTCAACGCGATTGGCATCAAGCCGAGCGAGGTCATGATGAAGCATCTCTCGCGCCCGGCCGGTCCCGATAGCGACGATACGATCGACACAGAGACCGAGGCCCGCGTGCGCGCCGCCTTCCTGCCCGAAATGCGTCGTCTTGAGGTGCTGCTCGACTGGGATATTTCAACCTGGAAGGGCTGACAGGGCGGGCCGCGATAACGGCGGCCGGGTGCAGCGCGGAGCCGGCGCGCGGCATTGGGTCCAACCTCGCTTCAGCATCTTTTTTGTGAAAAACATTAACAGGTTGCTGAAAATTGCACATGAACCGTCGGAACAACATGCACAATATGCTTGCATGGAGATCTCTCATGCGCGTCGCGTTCATCACGGGGGGCGCGTCACCATCCGGCGTGCAAAAGCCGGTCATGCATCGCCGTATCAAGATCCATGACCTGCTTGATCCGGTCTCGAACGCAACCGGATGCGACACGTTCGTGACTCGTGGCTCCGACAAGACGGGTCATGGCGCGTGCAGGCCCCAACGCGCGGCCAGCCGGGCGGTCAGGCCGATGATGGTGCCGGCAAACGGCAGGATGATGAAGATCCGGATCACGTGGAACGCCGTCACCACGGCCAGCCCCTCCTCGAGGATTTTCGCCGTCAGGGCCATTTCGGTGACGCTGCCCGGGGCCGTCGACAACAGCATGACCTGCCAGGATTGGCCGGTCAGCCAGGTCAGGCCCAGCCCCATACCGCTGCACAGCAGGATCATCAGGGCCGACGCGAGGATCGCGCCGGGAATGAACCCCCGAGCGCGGCGCAAGAGCTCGCGGTCGAACACGGCACCCAGCCAGACCCCCAGGAAGACCTGCGCCAGCACCAGCACGAGATAGGGATAGGCCGTGATCGGCAGGCTCAGGGCCGCGGCCACGGCCGCCCCGGCCAGAGACCCGATAAAGAAGGGATTGGCCAGCCCCACGGCCCACGCGGCGACGGCCCCGGTGACGCCTGCCAGGCCCAGAAGGCCCGCGCCCGTCCAGCTCCACTCCATCGCGCCGAGTGCTGCGACCGGATCCCTGACGGACCCGTCGATCGCGACGATCGCCGGCGGGATCAGGACGACCAGCAACATGATGCGCAGGGTCTGCGCAAAGATCACCGGGCCCGCAGGCACGTTGTGACGGGCGGCGAGTGTCGCGCTTTCGACCGGGCCCATCGGAATGGAGGCCAACGCCGCGGTGATGACGTCCACCCGGGTCAGCCGCATCAGGACGGCGGCCACGACGAACCCCAGGGCGATGGTCAGGATCGCAGCACCCACCATCGGAACGAGCAGCGACATCATCGCGCTGACCGCCGCCGGGGTAAACGACAGCCCCACCGAGGTGGCCACCAGGATCTGCCCGATCTGCCGTGTCTGCCCGGGGACCGGCAGGGGCCGTTCGGCCAGCCGCACCCCTGCGGCAAAGACCATCGCCCCGATCATCCAGGGCAACGGAAACCCGAGCCAATGGGCGACAAGCCCGAACAGCAGCGCCCCCGCGTAGATCAGCAGGACATGTGTCGCATGGCGAAGGATCCGGGATGGCGTCATGTGGCAAGCGTCCTCGATGATCGGATCGCGCGACCGCAAGGGCCGTGACGCGGATCTTCTATCGCCCTCGGCGGGAAGAGACGAGTCCGGTCAGGATTTGCCGATCCGCAGGACGAATCAAGCCCCGGCGATCGGACGCTTTGGCCCGTGTGATGGGACCCATCGGCGCAGCCGATACCACGAAGTGTCCGTGCGTCACGCTCTCCCTGTACCCGTTATCTTCGGGCTGCACAGCATGATGACGATGGCAGCACCGGTGCGATCATGACATATGGCACCGCGTTATTCCCCTGGTGCGCAGCCCGTCACACCCCGCGACATCGACCTCGGGACCCATACCCATGCTCGAGGAAAGAGATGCAGGCGGGCTCATATCCGGCTGAGCGGTCATGTTTGTCTATCGACTGCGCGGCGTGGCGAGAACCAGCCAGACTGCAATTACCAGCAGCACGAGCAGCAGAAGCGTTGCCGGAAAGCTGCCCGGGAACGCGGTCTCTGGATCATTCAGGCCCGCCATCTCTCCCAGCCGGTTCACTCGCACCATGGTCAGGTTCACGATCAGCGCCAGTGTGCCCAGCCAAGGCCAGGGCCACAGAACGAGGAAAAACAAGACGGATGCCATATCGTAAAGATGCAGCGGCACGCAGAAACAACAAACCGCCAGCAATGCAGACAGAACTTCGGGACCCGCCCCCTTCATCCGCGCACGGACTCCAACAATTGCACCCGCACAGGCCCCGATCGCGGCATATATCACACCCGACAAGGTAACGCGCGCGGCTCCTGGACGACGTTGGCAAGCCCGGTCAGGGCATTTGGTGCATTCGCGCCGTACCCGCCATAGGATGAGAGACCATCCAGATAGCCCGCGACGAATTCTGAAATCGGTGTCGTCACAAACACTGGAACCGAAAGGCAAAGCGAGACAAGTCCTGCCATGAGGAGCGGCATGCGCGTGGCGGGCAGAACCAGCGCGAAGCCAATAAACGGCATTGCGAGATTGGGTTTCATCGTCAGCACGATCAGCGCCAATGCGACAGCGATCGCTGAATTTCGCAGCACCCCGTAAATGAAGGCGGCAATCGCAAGGAAGGTGAAAGATGCCACCTGTCCCGTGGAAATCGACATGACCGTTCCAAGCGTCACACCTGCCAGAAGGCAGAGCAGCCCAAAATAGACAAAGAAGAACGGTGCCTGCAGGCGCATCACGGCAGCAAGCCCGAGATAGCAGCCTCCAACCACGGCGCCCGCGCTGGCCACGCCCCACGCAATGCGCGCAGCAAAGTAGTCCAGCAGTCCCAGTCCGGTCGAAACGCTCCATATATGTGGTCCATAAAGCCAGCGGTGGAAACCGCCCAAACCATCCATGTCGGAATTGGATGCCGCCATGCTGTTCGCGATTTCGCTGAAGCTGGGGGCATAAGGGTTGCCGCCCTCGAGAAAAATCCGTCCCGCGATCCAGAAATAACTGAAATCCTTGGGCGCGATGTTCCCGAGCGCGGTGCGGATCATGTAGGCGAGCACCAGCGACACGCAGAGTGCCGCAAAAAACCGGGTGATCGCATCCAGCCACCTTGGCAAGCCGGTTTCGAAGATGTCTTGCGTCTTGAGCGGCAAGGTCATGTCGGGCTCCGGAAGACGTAGATCTTCGAGATCACGAAGAAGATGATCGTGTAGATGACCATGGCCAGTCCCTGCAAAAGCAGCACGTGGTCCGTGAATGTCCGCAGACCAGCCAGAAGCACCGCCATATTGGCCCCGTAGGCGATCACGAACGCCACGACAAACCGGAACGCGGATCCTGATGCATGGGACATTTCAGAGAAAGTGAAAGCACGGTTCATCAGGTATGAATTCGTCAGGCCCGCAGCGTAGCCGATGATATTGGCCAGGACAGGGTGCAGCCCGAATAACAGCTGCGCAACTGCGATTGTGCCAAAGCCGATCACGGTGTTCACCACGCCAACCAGGCAGAAGTTCACAAGTTGTCTGAGTGTCTTGCGCACCAGGTCACCGCATGTGTGTTGGGACAGGCACCACAGGATGGTGCGCCCCATCTTGTTCGGAAGACTGCCTTGCGAACTCCTCCACTATGAAAAGCGGCCGGTTCTTGGCCTGTACATACATACGTCCGACATATTCGCCGATTATGCCGATCACGATCAACTGGATGCTCCCGAACAGCACAATTATCCCGGAAAGCGAGACCCAGCCCTCCACCGTATCCCCCGACAGCCAGCTGACAGCGATGTATATCAAAAGCGGGACGGACAGGGCCGCGGTAATCAGGCCAAGCCAAGAGGCCAGACGCAGCGGCACGATCGAAAAGCCGGTCAACGCGTCCATTGTCAGCCTAAGCATGCGTCGCAATGGATATTTGGTCTCTCCGGCAAAGCGCTCATCGCGATGATACTCGATCGCGGCTTGCCTGAACCCGATCCAGCTGACCATGCCGCGGATAAAGCGATGCTGTTCGGGCATGGCGTTCAACACGTCGAGCGC
This sequence comes from Aquicoccus sp., assembly GCF_041686535.1. Classification (NCBI taxonomy): domain Bacteria; kingdom Pseudomonadati; phylum Pseudomonadota; class Alphaproteobacteria; order Rhodobacterales; family Paracoccaceae; genus Aquicoccus; species Aquicoccus sp. Next base: position 6,236 of record NZ_JAWLDS010000079.1, read on the forward strand.
GCGTCGGCTCATCAGACGAAAGTCGCCCGTATCCCTGGGGATATCTACCTCCGACAGCCTGTTGAGCAGGCGATAGAACATCGACGAGGACGCCTTTTTGAATGCCGTCTCTCCCTTTCGACTGATACGCTTGCCATAAACCACGTCATTGCCGGCATCCATGAGCGCCATCATTCGAGGCAGAAGTTCCGGAGGGTCCTGCAGATCGGCATCGAGGATCAGGATCCGCTTGCCTGTCGCGTATCGAAGCCCGGCCGACAGGGCGATCTGGTGACCGAAATTCCGCGACAGCAACACACCGGCGAACCTGCCGTCTTCGGCCGTGATCGCAACGATTGCCTCGCGTGTTCCGTCCGAGGAGCTGTCATCGACCAGTATCACCTCCGAAGTCCCATCAACATGCGCTTCGCAGACCTCGGTGATACGGTGCCGCAGAGCGTCCAGAACCTCGATTTCATTGTAGCATGGCACAACCACAGATAAATCGACGGTCATTTCTTGCCCTTTCCTTCAACAGACACCGCACCAATCGTTTACCGCTTTTGACTGTTCGCAAAAATCTGGGCAGCGCACCTAAGAGGTTCTTTATTTTTCAATAGCTTGTGATTCGCCTTGAGCGTGTGATCAACATGGAGCCAAGAAATGTCCCGATCAGATATGAGCGACCTTGAATGGGAATCCATCAAATGTGTTTTGCTCAACAAGTCTCGCGGGGTGATCTTGTCCCGTTTCACTGGATACTCAGCCTGAATAGGTAACGCAGGATCAGACCGCGCCAGCGATGATCGACGGATCGTCCGGCCGAATATTTGCCAGCTGGAAAAACATTCCCGTCCAGATCAGCGCATCTCCAAATCACGGTTTGTCTTCGACACAGGCCCAGCCCTTTCTGATTCAGGTCCACCGGGATTACCTGGATCCAAGGACCGGCATGCAACGCTCTATAGAGCGGGGGCTGTCCTGGGTGCTAACTGGCGACCAAAAGCTATTCTTTCGTGCGCGATTTGCGTCCGGGAGACAAGTGGCCCTTCAGCTGATTATATGTGAACCCATGCAGCTTGCACAGATGACGCACTTCCTTGAGGGCTTCGGCTTTCTCGTTCTTTGCCACACGCTTTATTTCAGCTTCAAGTTCGGCCTGCTGCTGCATCAGTTCGTCTAGTTTGCTCATCGCCTTGTTCTCTCCTGTGATATTTGCCACGGATAATACTTGGTATCATGCCTACTGGTTAATCTCCGTACCTCATCACAAAAGAACTGACAATACATCCTTACACTGCGCATAAACGCAGTGGCCAAATGGATCCATGTTTGTGTCACCGGTCACGAGGCACGGTTTTTCGAGACAATTCAGAGCGCTTTTTCCATTGAAAGAAAAAGCATGGACAAACAAGACAAGCTACCTCTCCGTTCTTCCCTCGATCGCCGAGGGGGGTGCCGGTGCAGTTACATCCTCGGGTTGACGTTTTTCGTAGAAGGCATTTCCGCCTGTCGTGAGGACATAGTGCATGTTGTCGTAAGAGGGTTGATACCAGGCTGCATGAAAAAATCTGGCGCTCGCGATATCTGGGTGTCTTTCACCCCTGTAAACCGCCCGTGAGGCAGCTCGTGCAAGGGGGGCTGACCTGCCGTTCATTTCCCTGGTCATAACGCCGGGAGCGAACTGGTTTCTCTGGCTGACAACACCGCAGATCGTATCCGGAAAATCATCGGATTGAACACGGTTCATGACCACGCTCCCGACCGCGATCATCCCGTCCCGGCTGGAGCGGTTGGATTCGAAATACATGGCCCGTGCCATACAATCCATTTCGGTTGCGGACCGGGCCACCCGAGATGAGCTGCCGCACCCCGCCAGGACGCAGAGGATGCCAAATGTCAGGATGATCCGTCTCTTGGTGCAGGGTCGCGGCAAATTCAGGACCTTCCGAGGATTTCTTGTCGCTGATGTCAAACAGATCAGAGCTTTCCAGCAAAATCTGATGCAGACAAGAAGAACCTGCTCATACGAAAACGGCGGCCTGAAAGGCCGCCGTATATGCCGTTTATCGTGTCCATCAGGCTGGATTGACCGGCTTCAGGCGGCCTTTTTCACGGCATCTGTCGCCTTGTCCTTGGCTTGATTTGCCGTCTCCGTCACCTTGCTGGACAGGTCTTCGCGGGCCTTGGACGCGAACTCGGTTGTCTCGGTACCGAATTCCTGCGTGACGCCACTGAAAGACTGGGCCGTGCGCATGAAGAGATCCATCTGCTTTTGCACGAAGTCGCTATACGCCTTGCCGTAATCGGCGGGCTCGTCGTGCACTGCGGTGACCTCGCGCATATTCGAGAACGCCTCCTTGGCGGTGTCGGACGCGATGTCTGTCGACTTCGTGGCGGCCTCGACGGCGATCGAGGTCATACGCTCGTTCGCACTTGCCAAGGTCTTGAATGCTTCCTGGAAACCTTGCGCATCGAAGAGGCTCTGGATGTCGTTGGTGGCGGATTTCGTGTTCTGCTTGGCCATGTCTGGTCCCTTTCCGGTGTAACGGGATGTGTCGTGTGCTGTAATCTCCAAGTGATGCTGCGATGCAGCATTTACAAGGGGCAGGAAGACCGGCACAGCACAGAGATCGACGTTGATGACCGTTATCAATGCCGCCATCTTGCAAGAGACGGGGTGAAAGAAGAACACCCCGACGCGTGCAACCGCTTTCATCCACAAGCTGTAACAACTCTGCCTGAAGATTGACGAAATGCCCGAGGTCTGGCCGGTCGTCCCGCGCTACGCGCATCACGGCATTCGCCGCAGGATTCATGGGTGATATCTGATTTTCTATCGCATGGATGCTGGTCGGATCATGGTTCTCCACAGTCTCAACGGCACGATGGACTTCGAGACTATCCTTTTCTCCAACGGCTGATGGCGGTCATCCTGTCTGATCTTTCAAGTGGTCACCCGCCACATCCGGAACCGCCCCTGCCCTGTCAACTCCCGGACCAGGCCGTGCGCCTCGAAGCAGGCGAGGTTTCTCTGGACCGCGGCACGGCTGGCACCCGTGAGCGCTTCGGCCATGGGGGCCGTCACCAGCGGCCAGCCGAGCAGAGCCTCGACCAATCGCGGTGGTGTTCGGCCCGAAAGATTTACAATGCGATCCCGGGCGGTGATCTCCCATTGCTCCAGCTGGTCGAGATGCCGCATCGCGCGGAGGATCCCCTGCCCTGACGCGTCCAGCCAGCGCCTCAGCTTGTCGGCGGGGTCACCTCCTCCGCGCAACCGGCCAGCGCCGGTCGCGGCAATTGGCACGAAGAACGCGCTCCCCTGCCCGTCGCTGGCGGACAGGCGCAAGGCCACCACCCCGCCTTCCAGGACATCGCCCTGCAAACCGATCCCCGACATCGGCCACAGGTGGAAGGCAAGACAGGCGCGGACGATCGGATGCAAATTGTCCGCCGCCTTCATGAGATCATTCCAGGCAGCAACCCTGTCGGACAGGGGGTCTTCCCCCTCGACCTCGTGCCGGTCGAGAAATCCCGCGAGATCAGGCTCCGGCCCCGGTCCGCCCGACAGGCGGCGAAACGTCCAGGCCGCGCGCTGCAAGGCCGTCGTGTCGTCACCGGCGGCGCTGATGTGCATGGCCTGCCACAAGCCCAACCGGTCCACGGAGACCCGATCTCCGGCCAACCAGCTGAGGTCGGAGGCTTCCATCAAGGCAAGCCGATGACGCCACCCCGCAGGGGCAGATCGCAGCCGTTGATCCAAGGCCCCGAACCGGGCCGCCACCCGGGCGAGGGGCAGCGCCTGCGCTCCCTGCGCCTGTTCCCAGGCCTCGATCCGGTCGTGCTCGCCTGGTTCCCCACGGGGCAAGGGGGCAAGCAGGTCGGACCCGTCCCCCGGAGGACCGGGAAGGAACCACAGGTCGTCTTCCGCGGTCTCACCGTCACAGGGATGGGGGGCCGATCTATCGGATTCATTATCTATATCACACAGATGCTTTTTCATATGTGCAAAATACAAGGTTTTTGCATATCACCGAAGTGTTTTCTCAATACGCCGATTGGCCCCTTGCATCGGGGCCATCCGGATCTGTCCGATATGGCCGCCTCGTCATGCCCGGTGCAGGCAAACCAAGGAGATTCCGGCAAGACGGATCGCAGGACCCGGTCTTGCATGCGCTTCTAAACGACCGTTTAATTGCATGTTATGAAATTGCAAACAAAGCCAGACCCATGCCCCTGATCGGTTACGCGCGTGTCTCAACCGAGGATCAGACCCCCCTGCCCCAGCTTCAGGCGCTGGACGCCGCCGGCTGCACCGAACTGCACGAGGAACACGCCTCTGGCGGCGACCGGGCCCGGCCGGTGCTCGCCCGCGTTCTGGAGCGTGTGGGCCGCGGTGACACGCTGGTCGTCCTGCGCCTCGACCGTCTGGCGCGATCGCTGGCGCATCTTCTGGAGGTGATCGAACGGCTTGACGCGAGAGGCGCGTTCTTTCGGTCCCTGGAAGACCCGATCGACACGGCCAGCCCGCAGGGCAAGTTCACGCTGCAGGTGCTGGGGGCCGCGGCCGAGTTCGAACGCGCCCTGATCCGCGAGCGCACCAGGGCCGGGCTGGTCAGCGCCCGCAGCGCGGGCCGGGTCGGTGGCAATCCGGGCCTGCGCGCGCGGGATCCGGCGGCGCGGCGCAAGGTCCGGCTGGCCCGGCAGGCGGGCTACATGGATCGGCTGCACGAGGCCGCGCCGGACTGGGTGCCGCATGTCCGCCGCCTGCGCCCGGACATGCCATGGGAGGATGTACTGCGGATCATCAACGCCCCCCTGCCCGCAGACCGCCGCTGGACCCATGGCCGCCTGCTGCGCGCCGTGCGGGCCTATGTGCGCGATGGCTTGCTGTCCGACACCGTGCTCCGCCGCGCGGGCCGGCGCGAGAGCGACGACCGCCTGCCCGCCATCGTCGCCGCCATCAAGGGCGCGGATCCCGATATCACGTTGCAGGCGATCTGCGACCGGCTCGAGGCGATGCGCGAACGCACTCCGCGCGGACGCACAAGCTGGCAGCCCTCCTCGGTCAGGATGCTGCTGGAGCGGGCCGAAAGATCAGGGCTGCTGTAAGGCAACGTCGTCAGCGGTAACCGCGCCGGCGCTTGGCCGCCATCAGTTCTGCCAGGGCATCGACCGCCCGGCCCTCGTCGGGATGATGGTCGATGCGCACCTGCCCGGACCCGCCGATGCGGCCCCATTCGCGGATCAGCGACGCCCCTCCGAACAGGTCGCGCTGAACCATCATCAGGTAAAACCGGCGCATGTTCCGCGACGGGTCCTCGCGGCACAGATGCGTTCGGTCAGGGAAAATCTCGAGCTGCATGACACCACTATATTTTGTAGGCGGACCCGCTATCAACATGAAACCATGATCCGAGCGGCACGACCGCCCCCATGAGACGCCTCGGAATGTTTCGCGTGCGAAACATCCCCAAGCCCCGTTCAATCACGGGTCCTGCTGCGAAGCCATGCTTCAAGCGCGTCGCGAAACGCGGCATCGACACCCGGCCCCGACAGGTGCACCGCCCCGCCGCTCTGGCTGAGACGAACCCCCGGAGAAATCTCGACCGCCGCGGCCGGCGGGGCGCGGCGCGCTCGGTTCGGCCGCGTCCCGGCGCCTGCTTCCGGCGCCGGTTCCGAAGGTGCCGCACGCTCGGCCTCGGCCGCGATGAAATCCGCCAAAAGGGCCTGCTCGGCCTCCAGATCGGGTCTGTCCGCTTCCATCAACCGATCCCGCAGCCGCGCCTGTGCGGTCGCGTCCTCTTCGACGATCTTCGCCAGCGACAGCCCCAGCCGTTCGGTCAGCGCCTGGGGAAAGCGTACGAAATCGCCCAGGGCCTGGTAGAGGGTCAGGAAGGATCCGATCTTGGAGCGTTTCGCGCGCGACGCACTCGCAAAGAGCGATTGCAGCGCCGTCTTGGTGGACGGGTAGACACCGGCCTCGACCGCCCTGGCCGCGATCCGCGCGCGTTCGTAATAGGACAGGCCGAGGCGGATCTCGTTTTCCTCGACCATCGCCAGGTAGGCGGCCTGCGCGTTTTCCGGCTGTCGCAGCAGGGCAAGCACCGTGGCAAAGCGCGCCTCGCCGGTTTCCTCGTACAACTGCCGAAGCGCCGTCAGACGCCGCCAGCCCGAGATCAGCCCGTACCGGTTTTGCCCGATATCGGCGACCTCGACCGGGCTGCGCTGCCCGTGGTCGCGCAGACTGTCGACGAGGGCGGCGAAATCCGGATCCTCGGTGGTGCCGGGATCGAGGCGGTCACGAACCAGCCACGCCGTCTCGACCGCCTCGAGCGGCAGACGCAGCACCAGACGGCCCTCGCTGCGCGCGCTGTCGAGTTCCCGGCGAACCTCGTCGAAGGCGGCGTTGACCGAGGTTTCCCCGGCGATCCGGGCGATCGGGGCCGAGGCGGTCGATCTCGTCTCGGCCTCCGAGGGGGCGAGATGATCCTGCAGCGGCCCCCCGAGACGTTTACGCTTGGCCATGGGCGGTCTCCCGGAACATGAGAACAGGCAGGGCGAATGTTTCGCGCGCGAGACATCCACGGTGCGGTGCGAATGTTTCGCACGCGAAACATTCCGGGGGCAGGTGCTGAGGCAGGGGACCGGTCATTGCGCCGCCTCCGATGCGGTCTTTTCCAGCTGATCGCGGCGCCAGACCCCGTAAAGCAGCTTCTTGAAGGCGGCATAGGTCGCATCGAAGGTCTCGCGCCCGCGGATATAGGTCTCGCGGTTGAAATCGCGGTAATCGGCCTCGTAGATGCCGCTGACCTGTTCACCGGCCTGGCCGATCAGCGCAGTGTAATCCTGCCGCTGCGGGGCCAGCGCGGGCCCCAGATAGGCTTGCATCAGCCCGGCCATCTCGGCCTGCTGCGCGGCGTCGTAGCGGGTGATCAGCGCGCGCACCGCGTCCCATTCGAACCGCACCCCGTCGCGGCCAAGCGCGCGGGCCGCCATGTTCTCGCCCTCCTCGATGGATTGAAACGTGGCATGCAGCATCTCGAAGAACCGCCCCGTGGAATCGAATTCGAGAAACGATGCGCCCAGAGGCACCAGCAGGATATCGGCGGCCGACAACCCGTTGATCGTCAGATAGCCAAGGGCCGGCGGCGTGTCCAGAAACACCAGGTCATACTCCTGCAGCACGCCATCGGCCTCCAGGCTTTCGGTCAGCGCATCCCACAGCTTCCAGCTGCGCGCGCCCATCCGCCAGACGGGGATCTGGAACTCGGACCAGTAAAGGTTCAGCTGCGCACCAATGAGGTCGATATTGGGCCAGTGGGTGTTCTGGATGAGGTCCTGCGCGCGCATCTTCATCGCGTCATCAAGCGTGTCGTCGATCGCCACCGGCGCCTCGTTGCGCTGCGCGCGCTGGCGGTTGTCCTCCTGCAGGTGGCGGCCGTAATGGCGTGCCAGCAGCGGAAAGATGGTGGACCATTCATCCTCGACGCGGCCCCCGAATATCGAGGTCATCGAGCCCTGGCTGTCGAGATCGATCACCAGCACCCGGTATCCGTCGAGCGCGGCCGACATCGCCAGATGCGCCGCCGTCGAGGTCTTGCCGACCCCGCCTTTGAAATTCGCCACCGCGACCATCTTGGCGGGGAGGCCCTCGGGGCGCCACGGCTGGTATTCCTTGGTCTTGGATCCTTCGGCGGCGAAATGCGCGCGCAGCCGCAGTACCTCGTCGAGGGTGAACCATTTCGCGCCGCCATCGGTTTCCGAGCGGCCCTGCGGCAGATCGGGATTGGCCTTCAGCACGCGGCGAAAATGCGCCGTGGCGATCGGGATCAGGTAGCGGGTGATCTCCCAGGTCGAGAAGCGCCGCAACTGCCGCCTGCCGCCCTCGTCGAGCCCACGCGAGGCCAGATCGCGGCGCCCGCGCAGGCAGGCTTCGGCGATACGTCCGAAATCGGTCGTCTGCTGCGGCGAGTCGAGATCGGCCATCGCGGCATCGGGTGAAATGTTGAAATAAGGGGGCAGGGGGGATGATCCGTCACGTACCATGATTTACCTTATGTGCTGCGTTTTAGGATATGTACCTCAAAAAAGCGAACATGGAAATGAAATCATGCTTTCATGGGGTGCGATTCGGCTGGTTGATTGCGGTTTTCTCTGCAAATCCAGCCATTTCAGCCCGTTCGGCGGCAGGATTGGGAGCAAGCAGAAATCTTCCGATGTTAAAATATTGTTATTATTTGTTACGGCTTGTCAGAAAATCTGCAAGAACCTGATTTAACGTGTTTTTCCATGGTTTCTGTGCAGGCTCGTGATTCCGGTCCCACGATAGGACGACTCTGAACCCACGATCATCCGATTCCGATGCCACGTTCATCGCGTGTCCGATGCTGGACCCG
>NZ_JAWLDS010000080.1:0-14526 GCF_041686535.1 Aquicoccus sp.
GCCGATATCGACGCATGGTCGGCCGAGGCGCGCGCCTCGTCCATCCTGCGCGGTCTGGGCTTCACGCCCGAGGAAATGCAGATGCCGTGCAGCGCCTTCTCGGGCGGCTGGCGGATGCGGGTGGCGCTGGCGGCGGTGCTCTTTGCCGCGCCCGATCTGCTGCTCCTCGACGAGCCGACCAACTATCTCGATCTCGAAGGCGCGCTCTGGCTCGAAAGCTATCTGGCGCGCTATCCGCACACGGTCATCATCGTGAGTCATGATCGCGGGCTCCTCAATCGCGCCGTGGGGGCGATCCTGCACCTGGAGGATCGCAAGCTGACCTTCTACCAGGGCAATTACGATGCCTTCGCCGACACCCGTGCGGCACGGCTCATGGCGCAGGAATCCGAGGCCAAGAAGCAGGCGGCGCGCCGTGCGCATCTGCAATCCTATGTCGATCGTTTCCGCTACAAGGCCGACAAGGCGAAACAGGCGCAATCGCGCCTCAAGGCGCTGGCGCGGATGAAACCGATCACCGCCCCGCAAGAGGCCGCGCTGCGCGCCTTCACCTTCCCCGCCCCCGAGGAACTCTCGCCCCCGATCATCCGGGTCGAGGGCGGATCGGTGGGATATGACGGGGTGCCGGTGCTCTCGCATCTCGATCTCAGGATCGACCAGGACGACCGCATCGCCCTTCTGGGCCGCAACGGCGAGGGCAAATCGACCCTCTCGAAACTCCTTTCCGCACGCCTGCCGCTCATGTCGGGCAAGATGACCACGGCCGCCAAGCTGCGCGTCGGCTTCTTCGCCCAGCACCAGGTCGAGGAGCTGCATGTCGACGAAACCCCGCTCGACCATATCCGCCGCCAGCGCCCCGGCGAAACCCCGGCAAGACTGCGCGCGCGGCTGGGCGGCTTCGGCATCGGCGCGCAACAGGCCGAAACGCTGGTGGGCCAGCTTTCGGGCGGGCAGAAGGCGCGACTCAGCCTCATGCTGGCCACGCTCGACGCGCCGCATCTGCTCATCCTCGACGAACCGACCAACCACCTCGACATCGAAAGCCGCGAGGCGCTTGTCGAGGCGCTGACCGCCTATACCGGCGCGGTCATCCTCGTGAGCCACGACATGCACCTTCTGTCGCTCGTGGCCGACCGGCTGTGGCTGGTGCAGGGCGGGCGCGTCGCGCCCTACGAGGGTGATCTCGAGAGCTATCGCCAGATGCTGCTGTCGCCGCCCAAACCCGACAAGCCCGAGAAGCCGAAACCAGAGAAACCCAAGCGCCCCTCGCGCGACGCTATCCTCGCCCTGCGCTCGGATGCGCGCAAATGCGAGGCCCGCGTGAACAAGCTCAACGAGATGCGCGACCGGCTGGCGAAGAAGCTGGCCAACCCCGAGCTTTACGAGAACCCGGCCGAGGCCGCCGTCTGGCAAAAGAAATACGCCGAGGTGATGGAGGGGCTGGAGCGCGCCGAGACGCTGTGGATGACGGCGCTGGAAAAGCTCGAATCGGCCGGGGGCTAGTATTGCGCGCCGCGCGCCGCTGCCGTAACGCTTGGCCATGGAGCTGATCGACACCGCCTTTCTCGTCACCGCTTTCGTCACGCTGTTCGTGGTGATCGACCCGATCGGCCTGACCCCGCTCTTCATCGCGCTGACCCAGGGCGCGTCGCGCCGCCGCGCCATCGGCATCCGCGCCTGCGTCATCGGCTTCGCGATCCTCGCCGCCTTTACGGTCTTCGGCGAGGCGGTTCTGGGCTTTGTCGGCATCTCCATGCCCGCGTTCCGGGTGGCGGGCGGGGCGCTGCTGTTCCTTACCGCGCTCGACATGCTGTTCGAGCGCCGCACGAAACGCCGCGCAGGCCAGGTCGAGGAAGAGGACGAGGCCCCCGACCCCTCGGTCTTTCCGCTGGCCATCCCGCTCATCGCCGGGCCGGGGGCCATCGCCTCGGTCATCCTGCTGGCAGGCCAGAAACCGGGTGTGCTGGGGCTGGCGCTCGTAATCGGCATGGTCGCGGCGGTGCTTTTCCTCGCGCTGCTTTTCTTCCTGCTCTCGGGCTACCTGGAACGCGCGCTGGGCAAGACCGGCATCAATGTCACCACCCGGTTGCTTGGCATGCTTCTGGCCGCGCTTTCGGTGCAGTTCATTCTTGACGGGCTGCGTGAGTTCGGCTTTGCGGGTGGGGCCTGAGCCCTTATATGTGATCCATGTCGAACGATCCCGCCTCGCTTACCTATCTGGTCCTGCTGCTCTCGGCGATCCTGCTGTGGTTCTTCGCCAACAACCGTGCGCGGCTGGGCAAGATGGTGCAACAGGCGCTGGTCTGGGGCCTGATCTTTGCCGCGGCACTCGCCGTGGTCGCGCTTTGGGACGACATCCGGCAAGCCGTCGTCCCGCAGCAATCGGTCATCGCCGATCAGGGGGTGATCACCCTGCCGCGCGACCGCGACGGGCATTACTATGTCACCGCCGAAGTGAACGGCACGCCGGTCCGCTTTACCGTGGACACTGGCGCCACCGAAATCGTGCTCAGCCGCGAGGACGCGCAGAGCGCGGGCATAGATACTGAAAGCCTTTCCTATGTCGGGCGTGCCTTTACCGCCAATGGCGAAGTGCGTACCGCGCCGGTGCGGCTCGACAGTATCGGCATCGGTGCAATCAGGGACGACCGTGTTATGGCCTATGTCAACGATGGCGACATGTCCGGTTCACTCCTTGGGATGCGCTATCTCAACCGCTACTCGAAGATCGAGATCACGGACGGGTCGCTGACGCTGACGCGCTGAGGCGAGATTGCGAACGTATTGCGCATGGTTCGCTAACGGAGCCCACCGATAGGGGATGCGCCTGCACGGGTGGGCGCATGCCCGGGCGAGATGCTCAACCTTGGACGTGGCTCATCTGATCCTCCCCCGACACCAAGAACGCCGCATTAACCTTTCGCGCGGTTAACGAATGGTTGAGTCACCCGGCAGCCGGGCGGCAGCCGGGAGTCATACGCAAATCACCCCCCTGTTTTTCGCGCTTCTGCGGCGTTAACCTTTGATCACAGGAAAGCACTGGACTTTTTCGAACGAGGCGCAGATATTTTGATCAAATTACCCAGGTGAGCCCATCATGGACCTCAGACATCTGCAAACCTTCCGCGTCGGTGCGGCTGATCTCAATGGTCAGGTGCGCGGCAAGCGCCTGCCGTCCCAGGCCGCGGAAAAGCTGGAAACCGACGGGGTGCGGATGCCCTATTCGGTGCTCAACGTCGACGTCTGGGGCGCCGACATCAAGGATAGCCCGCTGGTGTTCGAGACCGGCGACGCCGACGGGGTCCTGTTGCCGACCGAACGCGGGCCGCTGCCGATGCCGTGGCTGAACAGCCCCAGCGCGCTTGTCCCGATGTGGATGTTCCATGACGACGGCACGCCCTTTGCCGGCGATCCGCGCCATGCGCTGGCCGGCGTGCTGGCGCGCTATGCCGAACGCGGCTGGACGGTGCAGGCCGCGACCGAGATGGAGTTCTATCTGGTCGATGATGGCGAAACCCGGCTGGCCCCGCCGATCAACCCGCTTTCGGGGCGCCCGCTGCATGGGCAGGCAATCCTTTCGCTCAGGCAGCTCGATGCCTTCGACGACTGGTTTACCGCGCTTTACGAGGCGTGCGAGGCGATGGACATTCCCGCCCAATCGGCGATCTCCGAAGCCGGGCTCGGCCAGTTCGAGATTGATCTGCGCCATTGCGAGGCCATGCGCGCGGCTGACAATGCCTGGCTTTTCAAGAGCCTTGTCAAGGGCTTGGCGCGCAAGCACGGAATGGCGGCGACGTTCATGGCGAAACCGTTCGCGGGTGATGCCGGCTCGGGAATGCATGTGCATTTCTCGGTGCTCGACGCCGAGGGGCGCAACATTTTCGACAATGGCGGTCCCGAGGGCAGCGCGCTCCTGCAGCACGCGATTGCCGGCAGTCTCGCGGCGATGCATGGTGCGACGCTGATCTTTGCGCCGCATGCCAATTCCTATGCGCGGCTCGAACCGGGGGCACATGCGCCCACCGGTGCGGCCTGGGCCTATGACAACCGCACCGCGGCGATCCGGGTGCCGTCGGGGCCGCCGGTCGCGCGCCGGATCGAGCACCGTGTGGCGGGTGGCGACATCAACCCCTATCTGGCGCTGGCGGTCATTCTCGGCGGGGCGCTCACCGGGATCGAGGACGCGGCGGACCCGCCCGCACCGATCACCGGCAATGCCTATGACCTTGATCTGCCAGGGCTCGCCCCGGACTGGCTGAGCGCGATTTCGGCCTTCGAGACGGATGACCGCATCGCCCGCATCCTGCCCCGAGACCTCGTGTCAAACCTGTGCTATACCAAGCGCCAGGAACTCGAGGGAATGAAGGCGATCGCGCTCGAGGACCAGTGGAAAACCTATCTCGAGACGGTCTGACGCCGGGGGCGCAAGGCCGTTTTGAAACTTGATCAAATTCGGAGCAAGACGTGAAAATCGGCATCCTGCAAACCGGCCACGCGCCCGAGGTCGTCCTGGACGAGCTCGGCGACTACGACGCCATGTTTCGCCGCCTTATGGACGGACAAGATTATGAATTCATTACCTATTCTGTGGTAGATGGACAGTTTCCCGACGACCCGGAAGCGGCAGATGCATGGCTCATCACCGGCTCCAAACACGGCGCATACGAAGACCACGCCTGGATCCCCCCCCTCGAAGAGTTGATCCGCAGCATCCGCGACGCCGGCCAGCCGCTGATCGGCGTGTGCTTCGGCCATCAGGTCATCGCCCAAGCGCTGGGCGGAAAAGTCGAGAAATATCAAGGGGGTTGGTCGGTCGGGTCGCAGGAATACGACATCGAGGGCAAGCCGATGCGCCTCAATGCCTGGCACCAGGATCAGGTGGTAGAACCGCCGCCCGACGCCAAGGTGATCGGCTCGAGCGACTTCTGCGCCAACGCCGCCATGATGATCGGTGACAATATACTGACAATTCAACCACATCCCGAATTTTCAGCAGCAATGATCGATGCGCTTCTGCGCCATCGCGCCCCCGGCGTGGTCCCGCCGGAGCTGATTGATACCGCCAAAGCGACTCTCGACCAGCCAAACGACAGCGCGACGTTCGCGCAAATGATGGTCAAGCACTTGAACAGGAAAGAGAAATGACCGCCGACTGGATCAAGACCCTGCCCGAGGCTGCGCAGGACTTCCTCGAAGGCCGCAGGCTCGACGAGGTGGAATGCATTATCGCCGACCTTCCCGGCATCGCCCGCGGCAAGGCCGTTCCGGCGTCGAAATTCGCGCGTCAAACCTATTTCCATCTGCCTGATTCCATATTTTACCAAACGATTACGGGGGATTGGGGTGAGGCGGCCGGGGACGAGGGGTTCATCGAACGCGACATGATCCTCAAGCCGGACATGTCCACCGCCACCGCCGCGCCCTGGACCGGCGACTGGACGCTTCAGGTCATCCATGACGCTTATGACCGCAAGAACAATCCGATTCCCTATTCCCCACGCAACGTGCTCAAGCGGGTGGTCGATCTTTACCATGAGAAGGGCTGGAGACCGGTCGTTGCGCCCGAGATGGAGTTTTTCCTGGTCGCGCGCAATCTCGATCCGGCCAAGGCGATCAAGCCGATGATGGGCCGCTCCGGCCGCCCGGCCGCAGCACGGCAAGCCTATTCAATGACTGCCGTCGACGAGTTCGGGCCGGTAATCGACGACATTTACGACTTTGCGGAAGCACAGGGGTTCGAGATCGACGGGATCACCCAGGAGGGCGGGGCAGGGCAACTCGAAATCAACCTGCGACATGGGAACCCGGTCAAGCTCGCGGACGAGGTCTTCTATTTCAAACGCCTCATTCGCGAAGCGGCGATGCGTCACGACTGCTATGCCACCTTCATGGCCAAGCCCATCGCGGATGAACCAGGCAGCGCCATGCACATTCACCACTCGGTGCTTGATGTCGACACCGGCAAGAACATCTTTTCTGGCCCACAGGGCGGGGAAACCGACGCGTTCTTCCATTTCATCGCCGGGATGCAGACCCATCTGCCCTCGGCCATTGCAATGATTGCGCCCTATGTGAATTCCTATCGCCGCTATGTGCGTGACCACGCTGCGCCGATCAACCTTGAATGGGGTCGTGACAATCGAACCACGGGCATTCGCGTGCCGCTTTCCGGGCCTGAATCACGGCGCGTCGAGAACCGTCTCGCAGGAATGGATTGCAACCCTTACCTCGGTATCGCGGCAAGTCTGGCCTGTGGCTATCTCGGCTTGCTGGAAGAAGAACGCCCCGACAAGCAGTTCAAGGGTGACGCCTATGAAGGGGAAGAGGATATCCCCCGCGAGATGGGTGCGGCGCTGGATATCTTCGACGCGGCGGACAAGCTGCACGAGATACTGGGACCTGAATTCGCTCGGGTTTATTCTATCGTCAAGCGCACCGAGTACGAGGAATTCCTTCAAGTCATTTCGCCCTGGGAACGGGAACACCTGTTGCTGAACGTATGAACCTGCTGTTTTCCAATGATCGCCGTGGGCAGTATCCGCAAAGCTGGTACGCCGCTACTGCGCATAACTGTGATCCGTTTCCTGCCTTCGAAGGGGAAACGCGCGCCGATGTCTGTATCGTCGGTGGCGGCTTCACCGGTCTTTCGGCGGCTATGCATCTGGCCAAGGCGGGGCGAGATGTTGTGCTTCTCGAGGCGCATCGGGTGGGATTCGGAGCGTCGGGTCGCAATGGCGGTCAGTTGGGGTCGGGTCAGCGGGTGGACCAGCTCACGCTGGAAAAACTGGTCGGGCCTGAAGACGCGCGCAAGCTGTGGAGCCTTGCCGAAGATGCCAAGGCATTGGTCAAGGCGCTGGTGGCCAAGCATGAGATTGACTGTGATCTGAAACCCGGCGTGGCACATGCCGTGTTTACGCAGCGTGAGGTGGAGCATGAGCATGCCTATGTCGCGCATTTGCGGGACCATTACGGATATGGGCAGATCGAGGCGCTCGACCATGATGCGATGCGGTCGCTTTGCCCCTCGCCCAAATATGTGGGTGGTTCGCTGGACATGGGTGCGGCCCACCTGCATCCGCTGAATTTCGCGCTGGGCCTTGCAAGGGCGGCCGTGGCTGCGGGCGTGCGCATTCACGAAGGCACCCATGTGCAGGAGATCAAGGAGGGCTCGCGCCCGGTCGAAATCCGCACCGAGGCGGGCAAGGTGCAGGCAGAACATGTCATCCTTGCCGCCAATGGCTATCTGGGTGGGCTGAATCGCAAGGTCGCGGCGCGGGTCATGCCGATCAATAATTTCATCGCCGCGACGCCGCCTCTTGGAGATGATGCGGCCAAGGTGCTTTCCCGCGACGTCGCGGTGGCAGATTCAAAATTTGTGATCAACTACTTTCGCCTTAGCCCTGACAAGCGGCTGCTCTTTGGCGGGGGCGAAAGCTATGGCTATCGTTTCCCGGACATTGAGCGGGCCGTTCGCAAGCCGATGGCAGAGATCTTTCCGCATCTGGCGGATATTCCCTTTGATTACAGTTGGGGCGGGACATTGGCGATCACCATGCGTCGACTTCCTTATGTCGCGCGGGTGGCGCCGAATGTCCTTTCGGCCTCGGGCTATTCCGGGCATGGCGTTGGCAGTGCCACGCAGGCGGGGCAAATCCTTGCCCGCGTGATCGAAGGAGAAAGCGACGGATTCGATGTCCTGTCGCGTATCTCCACACGCCCGTTTCCAGGCGGTGCGGCACTGCGCGCACCGCTGCTCACCTTGGCGATGATGTGGTATGCCACGCGCGACCGGCTGGGGATCTGATCGGACATTCGGTCCGATGTGCGCTTGTTGGTGAAACGTGGAATGTGTTCGGTAGGCGCAATTTATCGTGATAAATTGACCGTGTGACAATCGCGGCGTATGCCAGAGCGAATAACAGGAGGTGCGCATCATGATTCCCGTCAATCCCGAGAGGTTTCTGGCCGAACTGCACGAATTGCGGCGTTTCGGCGCGTCCGGCATCGGCAAGGGCGTGGTGCGCCCGGCTTATACAAAAGCCGATATCGAAGCGCGGCAGTGGTTTGCCGGGCGGATGCAGGCGGCCGGTCTCAGGACCCATTATGACCCGGTTGGCAGCCTGTTCGGACTGGCCGAAGGAAAGTCCCTGCTTATGGGCTCGCATTCCGACAGTCAGCCCGAGGGCGGCTGGCTTGATGGCGCACTCGGCGTCATGGCGGCGCTCGAGGTGGCGCGTGCCTCCCGCGAAGCAGATGGGCCGCCGATCTCCGTCGTGTCGTTTCAGGACGAGGAGGGGCGCTTTGGCGTAACTACGGGCAGCACTGTATGGTCGCGCAAGCTTTCACTTGAGGCGGCTGATGAACTGACTGACCGCGAGGGCGTGACATTGGCCGAAGCGCGGGGCGAGATGGCGCATCTGATCGGCGATTTCGTTGATCCAGCTCAATTCAGCGGGTTCATCGAGATGCATATCGAACAAGGGCCGTGGCTTTTTGAGGCCGGTGAGGCCATCGGTGTCGTAGAAAATATCGTGGGGATTCGCGACATGCGGATCACCTTTGAAGGCGAGCAGAACCACGCAGGGACGACCCCGATGCATCGACGCCGCGACGCGTTTCAGGGGCTGGCCGATTTCAACGCACGGATCAACGCGCGGTTTGACAATGTGGTGACACCCACCACCGTCTGGACGATCGGTCATGCGAGCCTGCATCCCGATGCGCATTCGATCGTGCCGGGACGGGCCGTATTTTCAATGCAGTGGCGCGATGGTGATGCCGGACGGCTGGCGCGGATGGAGGAGATCATTCGCGAGACCGCGCGAGAAGTGGCGGCAGACCGCGGACTGGAAGTGAGTTTTGGGCCGTTGCTTGGACTCGAGCCAATGGATTTGGACACCCGCCTGCGCGCCGCGTTGGAAGGGGCGGCGGAAGACACGGCGCCGGGGCGTTGGCGCCGGATGCCGTCAGGCGCGCTGCATGATGCCACCAATGTGGCGCAACTGATGCCCTCTGCAATGCTCTTTGTGCCGTCGATCAACGGGATCAGCCATGCCTTTGAAGAGGATACGGATGAGCGCGATCTGGTGGCCGGCCTCAAGGTTCTGGCCGGCGCAGTGGAACGCCTTCAGGGCTGAGAATCCATGCATCGCATTCGCTTGCGCCTACCGCTCAGGACCATGTGACATCCCCTAGGAAGATATATCCTGCCCCATAGATTGTCTTGATCAGTCGAGGGTTCCTGGGATCTTCGCGCAACTTGGTGCGAAGCCGTGAGATGCGGACGTCCATCGCGCGATCAAAGCTTTGCCCTGCGGCCCCGCCAAGGCTTTCCTGCATCATGGTGCGGGAAACGAGCCGCTTGGGACGTTCCAGAAACATCCGCAATACTTCACCCTCGGCGTGAGAGAAGGGGGTTTCAAGCCCGGTGTTGTCGGTTAGTACGTATCGGTCGAAATGTGCGGTCCAGCCGTTGAAGCGGGCCGTATCGCTGGTTTGCAGTGAGGGGCCGGGTTTGCGCAGGCGTGCGCGGATGCGCGCGACGACCTCGGCAGGATCGAAGGGTTTGATAATGTAATCATCCGCTCCCAGTTCAAGGCCGGTCACGCGATCCTGCACTTGCGCGCGCCCCGAGATGATGATCACACTTGCCCCCTGTTCGAGTGCGAGGCGATGGACGAGCGAAAGCCCGTCGCGGTCGGGCAGCGAGAGATCGACAAGGCAGACATCGGGAGTGGTCGATTTCAATGCCGCCTCGAACTCGGTCGCACGCGAGAATCCCATCGTGCGAAATCCCGCCTCCTCGAGGGCGTCCGAGAGCATGGCGCGTATCGCCGGTTCGTCGTCAAGGATGGTGACGAGGGGTGCATCGGTCATGAAGCAGGCTCCATCGCAAGAAAAGCGGCAAGTTGATCGGCAGTAAAGGGCTTGGCGAGAACCGGTGCCCGTGAAGCCGCCGCCTGGTGAAGGGGATGCGTTGACGGCAGTGAGGTCATGAGAAAGACTGGGGGATGTTGATCGGGAAGGCGATCGAAAAGGTCGATGCCCGTGTCATCTCCTTCGAGCGAAATATCGGAGAGCAGAAGGGAAATATCCTGTATCTGCGTGACCAGCGAAAGTGCCTCGGCGGCGCTGGCGGCTTCGATTACCGTGTGGCCCGCGCCGGTCAGCATGTCGCGGATCGTGGCGCGTAGATCGGTGCTGTCTTCGACCAGAAGGACCAGACCCGGAGCAATGGGTGCAGATGCGGGACGCAGTGGCAGGCGGATCGAAACCTGCCCGCCGCCTTCGCGATTTGCCAACATGGCGCGTCCGCCAACCAGTTTGGTCATGTCATAAACCATTGCAAGACCAAGTCCGGAACCTTCGCCGCCCTTGGTGGTAAAAAAAGGCTCGAACCCGTGTTCCAGCGCCTGTGGCGAGAAACCGGGGCCGGTGTCGCGCACAATGAATTCGGCCCATGTGTCCTGAACAGTACGTGCGATGAGCAGGATACGCCCCTGTCCCTTGCAGGCATCGCGGGCATTGAGAACGAGGTTCAGCAGGCTGTCCTGAAGCATACCCGCATCGAGGATCAGCGCCTCGTGCGCGATCAGGTTGTTTATTTCGAGCTTGATTTGCGGGGGCAGAGTCGATCCGGCAAGTGTTTCGATATCGCGCAGAAATGCGACCAAGTCGGTGGGCCGGGGGTGAACCTCGCGCGCACCGGTGATGTCAGCGATGCGGTTAAGCAATGTGCCGCCACGTCGGGCAGCCGAGAGCGTGGCGGCGATCAGGCCCCCGGCCTCGCCGGGGAGTTCCATCCGCTGCAGACGTGACTGCATCCCGAGGATGATGGTCAGAAGATTGGAGAAGTCATGGGCGAGCCCGGAGGTGAGCTGCGCGGCAATTTCACGCCGGCGTGTCTGTTGCAAGGCAGTGCGCGCCTGCGTTTCTTCCGTGATGTCCATGGACAGGATATACACCCCGCCCGACGTTGGGTCGGGAGTGAGCGCGACACGAACTCGGCGTGAAGAGGGCTCGTGGGTGAACTCGAAGACCGAAGGTTGCCCGGCATAGGCGCTGTCGAGTTGGGGGCCGATCACCGACCATGGCTGTGGACCCATGACATCGGCCACATGTTTGCCGACGATATTGGTCTGGCTGCCGGGCATGATGGTGCTGAGACGGCGGTTGGAATAGGTATATCGACGGTCGATTCCGACATGGGCGATATGGGCCGGCATCATCTCGGTGGTGAGGCGTGTGCGCGCCTCGGCCTCGGTGATCTGGCGTTTGGCTTCTTCCAGCGCGGTGACGGTTGCGGCCAGTTCGCGGTTCGCCGCCGACAGCTCCTCGGCATGAGACAGGAGTTGGTCCGAAAGTTCTTCTGAGCGGGTCCGCAGAAGTTGTTCGGCGCGTTTTGTTGCCGTTATGTCGGTATAGACGGTGATCCAGCCGCCTTGTGGCAAGGGGGACCCCTCGACGGAGATCATACGGCCATTGGCGCGGGAGCGTTCCATGTAGTGCGGCACGAAAGCCCGTGCCTGTTCGACTCGGGCGGTCACGAACTCTTCAATATCCTCAATCGGTCCATATTCGCCGCTTGTGGCGAGATAGCGTATCGTGTCCTCGAAAAGCGCACCTGGTGTGACGAGCGCTTCGGGGAGGCCGAACATGTCGCGAAACATCCGGTTCGAGATGACCAGGCGCAGGTCGGAGTCGTAGATCGACAGTGCCTGCTGAATAAGGTTCAGCCCCGCCATCATCATGGCATGGGTGTCTGTACTGGTCTGCGTCATGGCCCCTCCTGCTATCGGAGGTAGCGCAACCGATGCCATTGGGAAAGGGGACATGGAGAACGCCGGTGCCATGATCAGCACGCCATAGAGTGTTACAATTCGTTAGATTCTGGCAATCTTGGAGAAAAACTTGACGGCAAGGGTCGGTTCCGCACCCAATGAAGCGGGAGAATCAACCCCCGGCGCAACCGGGGGGCCCGGCGGAGGACGCGGGCTAGGGGAGGACAAGACTTGGGCAATCCGTCTCAGACGGTCGGTGGACTGGAGTCCATTCCGGCGCTTTTGCAGCGTAATGCACGCGAGTTCGGCTCGAAAGACGCCTATCGCGAGAAACAGTTCGGCATCTGGCAGAAATGGACGTGGGCCGAGACCGAGAAAGAGGTCGAGGCGCTTGCGCTTGGACTGATCAATCTGGGTGTGAACGAGGGCGATTTCATTGCCATTATTGGGCGTAATCGTCCACATTTCTATTGGTCAATGGTGGCTGCGCAATCGGTTGGCGCGATCCCGGTTCCACTCTATCAGGATAGCGCAGCCGAAGAGATGGCATATGTCCTCGAGCATTGCGGCGCACGATTTGCAATCGTCGATGATCAGGAGCAGGTCGACAAGGTGATCGAGGTGCAGGAGCGTCTGCATCAGTTCGAGCACATGATCTATGTCGATCCTCGCGGTTTGCGCAAATACGACCACAGGGCGCTACACGAATTCGCAAAGGTGCAGGAACAGGGTCGGGCCGCATACGACGAGTTCATTCAGGAGCTCAAGGACCGGCGAGAAAAGCTGACTTTCGATGATCAGTGCGTGATGCTTTATACATCAGGCACGACCGGCAAACCCAAGGGGGTGATCCTGTCGAACCACAATATCATCCGCAGCGCCCAGAATGCGAGCGAGTTCGACCATCTGGGGCCGGGCGACGAGGTTCTGGCCTACCTTCCGATGGCATGGGTGGGGGATTTCATCTTTTCAATCGGGCAGGCTTATTGGACAGGTTTTTGCGTCAATTGCCCCGAAAGTCCCGAAACGATGATGATCGATCTGCGCGAAATCGGACCGACCTATTATTTTGCGCCGCCACGCTTCTTCGAGACGCAATTGACCAATGTGATGATCCGTATGGAGGATGCGGGGACCCTCAAACGTGCCCTGTTTCACCACCTCATGGATTTCGCGCGCTCTGGCGCGGGCGAGAAGTACGGGATGCCGAAGCGCAGTCTGGCAAGACCTGACCTCAAACGGCGGATCAAGCAGGCGTGGAAATTCTCAATGGGGGTTGGCTTCGCCATTGAGGCCCTTCTTGAGAATGCCATTCGCCTGTTCTTTGTGAAGCTTCGGCATCCGGTTGATACGCGCGACCATTTCAAGGCGAAGGATCCGCTGGGACTTTATCTCTATCCTGAGCCCCTGCGCAGCTATTTCAAGTATCGCATGGGTGAAGTTCTGATCTACGGTCCGCTCAAGAACACGCTGGGACTGTCGCGTATTCGGGTGGGTTACACAGCAGGCGAGGCGATCGGACCGGAGATCTTCGAGTTCTATCGTTCGCTCGGAATCAACCTAAAACAGCTTTACGGACAGACCGAAGCATCGGTGTTCATCACCGTGCAGCCAGATGGCGAGGTCCGGGCAGACACGGTTGGCGTGCCCGCACCCGAGGTCGAGATCAAGATCACGGATGAGGGGCGGATCTTTTATCGTAGCCCAGGCACGTTCGTAGCATACTACAAGAACCCCGAGTCGACCGCGGATACCAAGGATTCGGATGGCTGGGTTGATACCGGCGATGCGGGGTTCTTCGAGGAGGACACAGGGCATCTTCGGATCATCGACAGGGCCAAGGATGTCGGCAAGATGGCAAACGGTGCGATGTTCGCTCCCAAGTTTGTCGAGAACAAGTTGAAGTTCTATCCCGACATCCTCGAGGCCGTGCTGTTCGGGAATGGCCGTGACCATTGTGTTGCTTTCATCAATATCGACCTCACGGCGGTGGGCAACTGGGCCGAACGCAACAATATCGGTTACAGTTCTTACCAGGAGTTGGCCGGCCACCCGCGGGTTCTGGCGACCATCCAGGAACATGTCGAGGCGGTGAACCGTTCGGTAGCAGAAGATCCGATGCTCTCGGGCTGCCAGATCCACAGGTTTGTTGTGCTTCACAAGGAACTGGATGCGGATGATGGCGAGATGACGCGAACCCGCAAGGTGCGCCGCGCATTCGTGGCCGACAAGTTCAACGACATTGTCGAGGCGCTTTACGACGGGTCCGAGACTGTCTCGACCGTGACCGAGGTGACATATGAAGACGGGCGTAAAGGGACAATCAAGGCGACGCTGGAGATTCGCGACGCCAAGGTGGTGCCGGTCGAACCTCAGAAGGTGGCAGCAGAATGAGCGTGATGGATCAGGAAACCAGTGTCACCGCGGACGGTCGGACGATCGGTGGCGTGTTGATGGAGATGCGAAACATCAGCCTGCGCTTTGGTGGTGTGAAGGCGATCACCGATATCAGCTTTGACATTCGTGAGGGCGAAATTCGCGCGATCATCGGGCCAAACGGGGCCGGAAAGTCGTCGATGCTCAATGTCATCTCGGGCTTTTACGTCCCGCAGGAGGGCGAGGTCTGGTACAAGGGTGCGGTACGGCCACGGATGCGACCCTTCGAGGTGGCGCGGCAAGGGATTGCACGGACGTTCCAGAATATCGCGCTCTTTGAGGGGATGAGTGTTCTGGACAACGTGATGAC
>NZ_JAWLDS010000081.1:0-4587 GCF_041686535.1 Aquicoccus sp.
GGGCGGCAGCTTGATCTGCAGTGCCTCGGGCCAGGAATGGGCGATCAGGGGGTCGAGTTCGGCGGCTTTTGCCACCATCTCGCCCAGTTTGCCATGTTCCAGCCGCTGCCGCAGGTCGTTGCGCCGATCTGTCAGCAGGCCCTGCACCTCCTGTGGCGGGCGCCCGAGGATCCGGCACATGCCCTCGAATTCACTGAACGCTTCCGCGATATAGCCCTTGTCCCGGCCGATGGTGAGCCAGTGATAGAACGGATTGAGCCCGCTTTCATCCACTTCCGGGTAACGCGCGCGGTAGCTTTTCGTGGAGAAATGCGGCGACGGATCGCGCCCTTCTTTCGCTCCGGCATTGATGTAGTGCTGGATCGGGTCGAGGCGGGTCGCACGCGCGATGTCATGATAGCGCGCAAGATAGTAGGCGATGTCGAACGCGCTGCGGATCACTTCGTACTCGTCGGTCTGCCCGGGGGGGGCCGTGCGCCGTCGTGCCGCCCTGACAAGGTTGTCCAGCCCCTTCCCGTAATGCGGGACGGGGGCGTCCGGGTCTTCCTCCGGGCGGTCCGCGATCGAATTCGGGTCCTCGGAACGAGACGACGGCGTCAGCTGTGCCGCGTCCCACTCCGGATGGTCGTTCATGTTGGCCGGGGAATCGAAGTCCGGTGACGGCTTGCGCCCTTCTGAATATCCATACTCGATGAAGTGCTGAGCAGCATCAACGCCCGCTTCGGCCACGTCTGGATTTTGCTGTATATACCATTCGCCATCGAAAAAGCCGGAGTCACGCAGACGTTTCGCCATGCGTTTCACCCTGGCGCGTTTCATCAGATGTGGCCTCGACCAAGCCGAAAACCATGTGTGCCCGGACGCCGTGTAAAGCTGCGCCATGTAGGCGTCGAACTCCGTTTGGGATGGCGCAGATGTTTCGCGATATTGTCGCTTGCCCTTGTCGAGCCGTGCGCCCTGTTCGCGTTTTCCCATCGACATGCGCCTTCCCTCTTGCTGGTCGCTTTCCATGCGCGTCTTGTGCGTTTGCGTCGTCACGTATCGCCGATCGCGCGATCGAAAGGAACGCCACCCGGCGGTCCACGGTTCGGCCGCAAACTTGCTTGCCCATGTCTGTTGGTCAAGTGCTATTTTGTCTCGAGCGGGCGACAGGTTGGCGAGTCTCGTTCGGTCGGGCAGATCAGGGGCGGGAAAAGTGCAGTTGTCTTTGCGGGGTCAGGTCGCCGCATGTTCGACCTCCCTGAGGTCGCGTCTTTGCAAAGAGTGCCACGGGAACCGGCGCAACCCCTTTCGAGGGCGCCCTCGGTTCCCTTTTGGTTCCCGTTCGTGACCGACAGGTCAGCCATCCGTTGGCAACCGGGATTGTCCTCTCCTCTGTCGCCGGGCAGTGGCAAAATAGCGGGCAATCGACCGGATGGTGTTAAATGATGGTAGGCCCGGAGGGACTCGAACCCCCAACCAAAGCGTTATGAGCGCTCTGCTCTAACCAATTGAGCTACAGGCCCGCCCGGAAACGTTGCTAGCAGAACCGTGGGAGAGGTCAAGCGGCCGACGAAGCGGTGGCCGTGGGACGGCGCAGCGCGTCGCGTTCCATCGGGTCGTGGCGGCATGATCGAGAACGGGTCTGTGCCGTTGCGCGGCTGCGCGCGATGGGGTAGGCGCTGACGCAGGAATTTCCGGGAGATGTGCCGATGAGCGGAAAGAATGGTGTGACCTATGCCGATGCCGGTGTGGATATCGACGCGGGCAATGCACTCGTGGAGCGGATCAAGCCGGCGGCCCGGCGCACCGACCGCCCCGGCGTGATGGCGGGGCTGGGGGGCTTTGGCGCGCTTTTCGATCTCAAGGCGGCGGGTTATGCCGATCCGGTTCTGGTGGCGGCGACCGATGGCGTGGGCACCAAGCTGCGCATCGCGATCGACACGGGCGAGGTCGATGGCGTGGGCATCGACCTGGTGGCGATGTGCGTCAACGACCTTGTCTGCCAGGGAGCGGAGCCACTGTTTTTCCTCGATTATTTCGCAACCGGCAAGCTTGAGACCGACAAGGCCGCGCGGATCGTCGAGGGTATTGCCGAGGGCTGCGTGCAATCGGGCTGCGCGCTCATCGGCGGCGAGACGGCAGAAATGCCGGGGATGTACCCGCCCGGCGATTTCGACCTGGCGGGCTTTGCCGTGGGCGCGATGGAGCGCGGCACGGCCCTGCCCGAGGGGGTGAGCGAGGGCGATGTGCTCCTCGGACTGGCCTCGTCGGGGGTGCATTCCAATGGCTATTCACTCGTGCGCAAACTGGTCGAGATGAGCGGTCTGGGCTGGGATGCGGCCTGCCCATGGGACGAAGGCAGCCTTGGTGCGGCGCTTTTGCGCCCGACGCGGCTTTACGTGAAACAGGCGCTGGCGGCGGTGCGGGCGGGGGGCGTGCATGGCTTTGCCCACATCACCGGCGGGGGGCTGAACGAGAACCTGCCGCGGGTCTTGCCCGAAGGGTTGGGCGCCGAGGTCGATCTGGGCGCGTGGTCCTTGCCACCGGTGTTCGACTGGCTGCGCGGCGTGGGCGGTATGGAAGAGGGCGAAATGCTCAAGACCTTCAATTGCGGCGTGGGCATGATCCTCGTGGTCGATGCGGCGCGGGCCGGGGCGCTGCGCGCGGTTCTCGAAGGTGAGGGCGAAGCAGTTTACGAGCTGGGCCGCGTCGTGGCGGGCGACGGCGTGTCCTGTCGCGGGACGCTTGCGTGAGCATCCCGGTCGCGATCCTGATCTCGGGTGGCGGGTCGAACATGGTTCGGCTGGTTGAGTCGATGACCGGCAATCACCCGGGGCGGGCCTGCCTCGTGCTGTCGAACGATCCGGCGGCAGGGGGCCTGCAAAAGGCACGCGATATGGGAATTGCCACGGCGGCGGTGGATCATCGCGACTTCAAGAGTGACCGGGAAGGGTTTGAAAAAGAGCTGATTTCCGAGATTGACGGGGCAGGGGCCGAGGTCATTTGCCTCGCGGGATTCATGCGCATCCTGACACCGCTTTTCATCGGGCATTATGCCGGGCGGATGTTGAATATCCATCCGTCGCTCTTGCCGAAATATCGCGGGCTCGACACCCATGCGCGGGCACTGGCGGCAGGCGATTCAGAGGCGGGTTGCACCGTTCACGAGGTGACGGCCGAGCTCGATGACGGGCCCATCCTGGGGCAGGCGCTGGTGCCGATCCGGCCCGGCGACACGCCCGAGGCGCTGGCTGCGCGGGTGCTGGTGCGTGAGCACGAACTCTACCCGCTGGTGCTGCGCCGCTTCCTGTCGGGCGAGCGTGAGAGGATCTTTCTGGACTGAGGTGCCCGCCCGTGCCTTTGTGATCCGCGCGCCTTTCCATCACCTGCGCCATGGCGTAAGACGCGCCCTGTGCAATGAACCAAGAAAGCGAAACCGCAAAGCATGAAGACCCTGACCACGACCGAAGACCTCGCCGCCTTTTGCGCGGAAGCGCGTGAACATCCCTATGTGACGATCGATACCGAGTTCCTGCGCGAGCGGACCTATTTTTCCAAGCTCTGTCTCGTACAGATGGCGATGCCGGGCGACGGGGACGAGGGCGCGGTCCTGGTCGATCCGCTGGCCGAGGGGATGTCGCTTGAACCGCTTTACGAGCTTTTTCGCGACACGGGCGTGGTCAAGGTGTTTCATGCCGCGCGACAGGATCTTGAGATCTTCCAGGTCGAGGCGGGGGTGATCCCCGAACCGTTTTTCGACACGCAGGTCGCGGCCATGGTCTGTGGTTTTGGCGAGCAGGTGGGATATGAGACCCTCGTGAAGAAGATTGCGCGCGCCGATCTCGACAAGACCTCGCGATTTACCGACTGGTCGCGCCGCCCGCTGAGCGAGGCGCAGAAGAAATACGCGCTGGCCGACGTGACGCATCTGCGGGTGATCTATGAGCATCTGGCGGCAGAACTGGAAAAGACCGGGCGCGACAAATGGGTGAAAGAGGAACTGGCGGTTCTGACCGATCCCGAGACCTATGAGGTCAAGCCCAGCGAGGCATGGAAACGCGTCAAGACGCGGACCCAGTCGGGCCGGTTCATGGCGATCGTGCGCGAACTGGCGCGGTTCCGCGAAGGTTATGCCAAGTCGCGCAACATCCCGCGCAACCGGGTGTTCAAGGATGACGCGCTGGTCGAGCTGGCCTCGACCAAGCCGCAAAGCATGCAGGATCTGGGCCGGTCGCGGCTGCTCTTGCGCGAGGCGCGGCGCGGCGAGATCGCCGAAGGGATCCTCGCCGCGGTCAAGGCCGGGATGGAGTGCCCGCCCGAGGACATGCCACAGATCGATCGCAGCCGCGAGAAGCTCCAGGTCAACCCGGCGCTGGCCGACCTGTTGCGGGTGCTTTTGAAGGCCAAGACCGAACGCGAGGGGGTGGCGTCGAAACTGATCGCGCCGGCCGCCGATCTCGACCTGATCGCGGCGGGCGAGCGGGATGTGCCCGCGCTCAAGGGCTGGCGGCGCGAGGTTTTCGGCGAGGATGCGCTGCGCCTGTGCGAGGGCAAGATCGCGCTTGCGGCCAAGGGGCGCAACGTGAAGGTCGTCGAGCTTTGAGC